>JBOFSC010000692.1:0-6642 GCA_051651345.1 Enterobacteriaceae bacterium | reverse complement strand
GTTGGGTCCACAACGGCCGGGGCGAAAGGTGCAGCAAAATATTCATCATGCGGTGCAGCGGGTCTATCAGTTGATTGAGCTGGAAAAAGGACCCGATATCACTCTGGTGCGCGATTATGATCCCAGCCTGCCCGAATTGATCCATGATTCAGAGCAGATTGAGCAGGTGCTGCTCAATATTGCCCGCAATGCACTGCAGGCCCTTCACGGGGAGAGCGGTCAGATTATTGTGCGCACCCGAACCGCATCACAGGTGACCCTGCAGGGGGTTCGCCATCGTCTGGCGGCCCGGATCGATATTATGGATACCGGAGTGGGGGTGCCGGTTCACCTGCAGGAGACGCTGTTTTATCCCCTGGTCAGTGGCCGCCAGACAGGGACGGGGCTCGGTCTCTCCATAGCCCGCACGTTGATTGAGCAACATGCGGGCAAAATTGAATTTAACAGTTGGCCCGGACATACCGAATTTTCGGTTTACTTACCGGTTTATGAGGTCAACCATGACGCAAGGTAAAGTATGGGTAGTGGATGATGACAGCTCCATTCGCTGGGTGATGGAGCGGGCATTGAGAGGTGCGGGCTTGCATTGTCGCTGTTTTGAGCGGGCGGAGCAGGTATTGCAGGCCATCAGTGAGCAGTTACCGGATGTGTTGTTGTCCGATATCAGAATGCCGGATCAGGATGGATTCTGGTTGTTGCAGCAAATACATGCGCGTTTTCCCTCTTTGCCGGTGATTATCATGACGGCGCATTCGGATCTCGATGCTGCGGTCAGTGCTTATCAGCTGGGTGCTTTTGATTATCTGCCCAAACCGTTTGATATTGATGAGATGTTAAGTCTGGTCAGCCGCGCTATCGACCATGTCCATAAGCAACAGGCACCGTTACCAGAGCCACCGGTCAGTCTGTTGCGCCCGGATGAAATGATCGGTGAAGCCCCGGCAATGCAGGAGGTGTTTCGTATTATTGGTCGCCTTTCCAGCTCCTCTATTAACGTTCTGATCAATGGGGAGTCCGGAACGGGTAAAGAGCTGGTGGCTCTGGCACTGCATCGCCACAGCCCCAGGGCCAAAGCGCCTTTTATTGCTCTGAATATGGCGGCAATACCTGATGAGTTGATTGAATCCGAACTGTTTGGTCATGAAAAGGGGGCCTTTACCGGGGCGAATCAGATTCGTTATGGCCGTTTTGAACAGGCGGATGGGGGCACCCTGTTTCTGGATGAAATTGGCGATATGCCGCTGAATGTGCAAACCCGTCTGTTACGGGTGCTGGCTGACGGGCAGTTTTATCGCGTTGGCGGCTACTTACCGCTGAAAGTTGATGTGCGCATTATTGCTGCCACCCATCAGAATCTGCATCAGCGTGTTTTGAGCGGTCTGTTTCGTGAAGATCTGTTTCACCGCCTTAATGTGATCCGTATTCAACTCCCCCCCCTGCGGGAAAGACGGGAAGATATTGCGCAACTGGCGCATTTTTTCCTGCAAAAAGTGGCTCAGGAGCTAAATATCGAGGGTAAAACACTGCATCCTGATACTGAGCAAGCGCTAATGCAAATGCCCTGGCCCGGCAATATTCGCCAGCTGGAAAACAGCTGTCGCTGGTTAACGGTTATGGCGGCCAGTCAGGAGATTTTACCTCAGGATTTACCGGCGGATCTGCTGGCAACCTTACCTGCAGCAGCTGAGCCTGGCCTGTCTGATGGCTGGCAAAAAGCATTATCCTTGTGGGCCAATACCCTGCTAGACCAGGGGGAGCCGCAGTTGCTGACCCAGGCACAACAGGAGTTGGAACGAACCCTGATTCGGGTAACCCTGACTCATACACGGGGGCACCGCCAGGAAGCGGCGCGCCTGTTAGGCTGGGGCCGCAATACCCTGACGCGCAAGATCAAAGAGCTGGCACTTGATGGCGAGTGTTAAATCACCCGGGAGAACTGACGCCGAACATGCTGGCGCAGATAAATATCAAAGCACATGCAAATATTGCGGATCAATAGCCGCCCTTTGGGGGTGACCTGAATCTGCTGGTCATCGAGTGTGAGTAACTGATCTTCAACCATTGGCTGTAACAACTGCAGATCGGTGGTGAAATAGTCGCGGAAATCGATGGCGTATTGCCGCTCTATTGCGGCCATATCCAGATGAAAATGACACAGCAGCTGTTTGATCACATCCCGGCGCAGACAATCATCCTGGCTTAAAGAGAATCCTTTGCACAAAGCATGTCCCTGGCTCTCTGTCTGCTGATAGTAGGCTTTGAGCTCTTTCTGGTTCTGGCTATAACTGTCCCCCATCATACTGATGGCTGAGACGCCCATACCCAGCAGATCACAGTTGCCATGGGTGGTATATCCCTGAAAATTGCGGTGTAACTGCCCTTCTCTTTGTGCCAGCGCCATTTCATCATCGGGTTTGGCAAAGTGATCCATACCGATAAACTGATAGCCCGCCTCGGTTAACAGGGTGATGGTTTCCTGCAGGATCATCAGTTTCTGCTGTGGTGAAGGTAGCTCATGGTCGCGGATTTTTCTCTGGGCCGCAAAACGTTCGGGTAAATGGGCATAGTTGAAAACACTCATGCGATCCGGATTCAACCGGATCACTTTTTGTAAGGTGTCGCGGAAACTCTCCAGCGTCTGCAAGGGCAGACCATAAATCAGATCAATACTGATCGAGGTAAACCCCAGTTTGCGGGCCCGCTCCACCAGCGCAAAGATAACCGCCTGGTCCTGGACCCGATTGATTCGCTGCTGGACTTCAGGGTTAAAGTCCTGGATGCCCATACTTAATCGATTGAATCCCAGAGAGCGCAGATGATCGATCATATCCAATTCGATTTCTCGCGGATCGCTCTCAAGGGCAATTTCGGCATCAGTCTGAAAAGTAAAATTATCCCGCAGTACGCTCATCAGGCGGGTAAACTGTGCTTTCGATAAAAAGGTCGGGGTGCCGCCGCCCAGGTGTAACTGCGATACTTCACGCTGACGAAACAGAGCTCCCCGCTGCTGAATCTCTTTTTCCAGGATATCCAGATAGCGATCGGCCTTGTGCGCATGTCGGGTGATAATTTTGTTACAACCACAGAAATAGCAGAGCTTATGGCAAAAGGGGATATGGATATAGAGCGACAAAGGGCGATCCGGATATTGGTTGGCTGCCTGCCGGAAAGCCTGCTCATCAAACTGCTCGTTAAACTCTACCGCAGTAGGATAGGAGGTATAACGGGGGCCTGATGCATCATATTTGCGTATTAACTGGTGATCCCACTGGATACTGTGTATTGGCATACTTAGCGACAATCCTGATGTAACCTAAATAACGTTTCATAATATTGCTACAGGTGGAGGCGGTACAGGTTATCAGACCGTTTGCCGCAGGACGCGGCAAGTTCGAGCCTACAGGGATGTATTCACGGCGCGTCTGAGAACCTGTACTGCCTCCACCTGCTCCGAAGCTTGAGTGAAACACTATTATGAAACGTTATTTAGTCCTTTATCTTAGAGAGAACCTAGTGTAACCGATAACGTCGGCGAAATGCATGGAACTTTTTTAACCATCCTTTTACCACCTACTCTGCAGGGTTCGCTGGGGGCTGGAGATGCACGGAGATCTGTTCCAACTTTCCGTTGAAAGGGAAAGGGATCTGATAATCGTCACTGACGGGGGAGCCGGTATCAGAGCCAATATCCAGAGATTGATCCCGCTGCAGAGTGAAAGGCAGGGTATAGGACATTTTTTCGGTGGCTACGGTTTTGCCGTTGACTTTCAGTGAGCCGATACCGCGCTGCCCTAATCCACTCATATTGCCCTCATTGAGCACAGTTTGTACGCCCAGGCCCTGATATTCAAACTCAAACTCCAGCAAATAATTACCGGCAGTTAACGGGGGACCTTGCCAGCGCACGGGTGTACCCAGCCCCAGATTCCAGATAAAAACAGGCTGGTTATGCAGCAAGTAGAAGCCATAACCAGCAAAACGTCCCCCTTGGGTGATTAACATGCCCTCCGCGCCCTCCTCAGGTAAGGTGATTTCTGCCTTGATGCTATAAGAGGTATTGAGCAGATTGGGGGCGCTGGCCCAGTGAATACCGGTGACAGGGGCTTTCCACTCAAACAGAGATTCTGCTGTGGACTGATGCGGTTTAGGCCCGACGATGCGGGCGGCCACCCGATCATCCAGAGGTTCAACCTGATGCTGTTCGGCTTCGCGCCAGAACAGTTCCTTGAGCTGTTGTAACTTTTTCGGTTGTTTAGCGGCCAGGTTATTACTCTGCGCCCAGTCTTTATTTAAATCATATAACTCCCAGGTGTAATCCAGCAGCGGTGTGTTAGTGGGATAGAGTGTCCAGGGATAACGTACAACCCGGGTACCAGCAAACCAGCCCTCATGATAGATAGCTCTGTTGCCCATGATTTCAAAATATTGGGTTGTGTGCCTGGAGGGAGATTTGCTTTTTTTTCCGGTCAGGGTATACATCATACTGATCCCTTCGAAGGGGTTTTGTTGGATGCCATTGACATAGTGCGGTTCCTGAATCGCTGTTGCCTCCAGAATCGTGGGCGCAATATCGATAACATGATGGAACTGCTGACGGATCCCGCCCCTGTTTTTAATCACTCTGGGCCAGGAGATCACCAGAGGCTGCCTGATGCCACCCAGATAAGAGACAATCTCTTTGGCTCCGGCAAAAGGGGTATTAAACATCCATGCCCAGGGGGCAGCCATTTGCGGATAACTTTTATTGCTGTCCCAGAGTTTATCTTTCTGGGTTAACGCCGTTTCCGGAGTGAGTTCAAGTCCATTGAATCTGGCGATATCATTAACTGTCCCGGTCAGGGAGCTGGCATTGCTGCCGTTAGCGCCACTGATATAGATGATCAGGGTATTATCCAGCTTGTCCAGTTTATCGATAGCGTCGATCACACGGCCGATTTCATGGTCGGTATAAGCAACCCAGGCAGCATAGACTTCCGCCTGGCGAATCAACACTTTTTGCTCCTCGGGTGTCAGTTGTTGCCACTCTTTAAACAGTGTTTTTGGCCATGGGGGCATTTTGGTACTGGCAGGGATCAGTGCCAGTTTCTTTTGCTGGTTGAATATCTGCTGGCGAATCTGGTTCCAGCCTTTATCGAACAGATGCATCTCTGTGATTTTATCGATCCACTCCTGGCTGGGGTGATGGGGTGCCTGGGCACCGGCGGGGGCGAATTTGATAAAGAAGGGCTGGGCAGGCGCGGCACTGTCGATACGGTGAATGTAATCGATAGCATCCTCCGCCAGTGCGGTGGTCATATTCCAGTCAGGATGGCCCGGAAGGGGATAGACCGGCGTGATATTGCGTACCAGTGTGCCAGGCTCCCACTGGCCACTGGTTTCACCGAGAAAACCATAAAAATATTCAAAGCCCAGCCCTACAGGCCACTGGTCATAGGGTCCGGCCTGACTTGACTGGGCCAGAGGAGTCAGACTGTTTTTACCAAACCAGGCAGTGCGATACCCATTTTCGCGCAAAATGGTGCCGAGGGTACTGTGCTCCTTGCCCAGAAGGGAGTTGTAGCCCGGAAAACCGGTTGCCAGTTCAGTGCCAATGCCAAAACCTACAGAGTGGTGATTGCGACCGGTGAGTAGTGCGGCCCGGGTAGGCGTCGAGAGTCCGGTGGAGTGGAAGTTGGTGTAGCGCAGGCCACTTTTGGCGATTCTGTCCAGGGTCGGGGTGGGTATGATGCCGCCAAACGTTGACGGTACCCCATAGCCCATATCATCCGTGATGATCAGCAGTACATGAGGCGCACCTGCTTTAGGGGCCACTCTGGGTTGCCAGTAGGGTTTTGACTCCTGAGTGGTTTTACCGATTTTACCGTAAAACGCTTCTTTAACCGGAGGCAGGATTTGATCATCGATCACCATAACAGAGTCGGGGTCGCCTGGGGTGCCATAAATGGTGCCTTGTTCAGTCAGGGTGATGGGTACACTGGCCTGGGAAAAAAGCGTCGCGGAGAGTATCGTTATGGCGGTGATTTGGCATACATTCCGTAGCTGCATGATCCTTTTCCTCTGCCAGCCAGCAGATGCGCCTGGCGGATTAATAAGGTGGGTGGTGGGCTGATAATGTTCAGAAAAAGTATAGATGGGGTGCTGTGAGAGCGCCAGAAACGAAAAAGGTGTCAGAGATAACTCTCTGACACCTAAAGACGTCAACCTTTGTGTTAAGTTGAAATATCCATATAAAAAAGATGATTTCCTTACTCTGCATCCTTGTTAAATCTGTCCATGCTTTTTTTTTATTATTGTTCTCGTCCCGGAGATGATATTATATCTTTTTTGTCCTTTGCTATCCTGTGTCTTCTGTTCATCTGTGAACAGTGCCGCTCCGGCAAATTCCACTATTTCGATCCAGAAATGGGAACATAAGATTTCCTTACCAGTGATTCCTGCTATCCAACTGGAATCAATATTAAATCCTTCTGGTTTTTGTTTTTCGTGTTGTTGTTCTTATGGGTGCTTATACGTAGGATCTTTAGGATCAACCAACTGATAACGATAGAAAAAATGACGTATTTTTAGAAAAAAGAGTGGAAAGTGTGCTGTGATCATGATCAAATGATCATTCGCCAAAACAACCAACACAACCAACACAAC
>JBOFSC010000691.1:0-6098 GCA_051651345.1 Enterobacteriaceae bacterium | reverse complement strand
ACGGATAGCGACGACAGAAGGTTCATTTAAGACAATGCCTTGCCCTTTTACATAGATCAGGGTATTGGCGGTACCCAGGTCGATGGAGAGATCATTGGAAAATATGCCACGGAATTTCTTAAACATACTAAAGGGTAATCCTGCAAGCTGAGGGCGACAATAAGATCTGCTTACTTTACCAACCCTGCGTAACTGCGACAAGGTACAATTAATCATCTACTACAATAAATCTCAGGTCAAAGCAGCAGCACTTCCCTTTTAGGGTATACCCATCATCTTTAGAGCCGCAGCGTTGTTGGCTGCAACTCGAAATCTAATGGGGATACAAATCAAATTATTTGGCAACAAAGGGTGGCTGTAGTTTAACACAACTTACGGCCAGATGCGGTATTGGCAGCAAGAAAAACTCAGCGTTCACTGAAATGCATTCCAGGAAAATAGCCATTTTATGGTATAACGATGCCACCATGGCATCAGTTGAGATTTTATCATGCGCGCATTGCTCGTGAATCAGGCTGCAGACCTTATCACCGCTGCAGTTGAGGAGATCCCACCAGAACAGCTGCCGGAGGGCGAAGTCCTGGTGGATATTGAGTGGTCCTGTCTGAACTATAAGGATGCGCTCGCTATCACGGGTCAGCGTCATATTATCCGCCATTACCCCATGGTGCCCGGTATCGATTTTGCCGGTCGTGTCACCCACAGTACCTCACCTGCATTTACCGCTGGTATGCCGGTGGTGCTGACCGGATGGGGCGTGGGTGAAAAGCACTGGGGCGGTCTCGCGCAGCAGGCCCGTGTTAAAGGTGAGTGGTTACTTCCGCTGCCCGATAGTCTGACAACCCGA
The DNA here is from genome assembly GCA_051651345.1 of Enterobacteriaceae bacterium. Taxonomy (GTDB): domain Bacteria; phylum Pseudomonadota; class Gammaproteobacteria; order Enterobacterales; family JBOFSC01; genus JBOFSC01. The sequence goes on along the minus strand of JBOFSC010000691.1, from coordinate 5,251 downwards.
CAAGCTATGTGTCTCGGTACCGCCGGACTGACCGCCATGCTCTGTGTTATGGCCCTGGAAGAGGGAGGCGTGACCCCTGAGCAAGGCCCAATTCTCGTCACCGGTGCAACTGGTGGAGTCGGCAGCTGCGCCATTGCCCTGTTACATGCCCTGGGCTATCACGTGACGGCGTTAACCGGTCACCGTGATAACTTCTCCTGGTTGAGCGCCTTGGGTGCGGTTGATCTGCTGACCAGAGCGGAATGGCAGGCGGAAAACAGCAATCCGCCCTTGCAGAGCCAGCGCTGGGCCGGTGCTATCGACTGTGTCGGTGGTGATATTCTGACACGAATCCTGGCGCAAACCCGTTATGGAGGCACTGTCGCCGCTTGTGGTCTCGCAGGCAGTGATAGCCTGCCTGGCAGCGTGTTACCCTTCATCCTGCGCAATATCCGTCTGCAAGGTGTAGACTCAGTGATGGCAGCCAATACGCGTCGCACTATCGCCTGGCAGCGCCTGTCTGACTTGCTACCACCTCGCTTTTATGACCTTGCCATCCATGAAATCACACTGGATCAGGCGGTTGAACGGGCACAGGCACTGCTCGCTAACCAGATCAGCGGGCGAATAGTGGTGAATTTGCGTGCAGATAGATAACGGCATAATCACATAACATATCAGTCATATTTCTCTTTTTAAACGGATGTGATTCCCTCCCTTTATCAGGGGAGGAGATATTCCCTCTCTCAACCACGGGAGAGAAACTCGATCCTCCGGGAGAATGTAAGATGATTACAACCTTGATCAACAGAGATCTTATCTGTCTCGATCTCAAAGCAGACAGCAAGCAGGCACTCTTTGCCGAAATGGCCCATCTGCTGGCTGCGCAGGGAAAGGTCAGTGATGAACAACAATTTATCACTGACCTGTGGCAACGGGAACAACAGGGGAATACCGGATTTGAAGAGGGCATCGCCCTGCCCCACGCTAAAAGCGCCGCCGTCACTCAGGCGAGCTGTGCCCTGGGTATCAGCCGTCAGGGCATCGAATACGGTGCAGAAGATGGGCAACCCACCCATATTGTGTTTATGATCGCCTCCCCGGTGGGCAATGCCGATCAACATATTGAAATATTAGCGGAAATATCTTCAAAACTGATCGAGGAGCATTTTATCCAGCGCCTGCTGGCGGCCCGCACCTCACAGGAGGCGCTGGATCTGTTACTTGAGGGTAAAGCACAGCAGACCCCTGTAGAAGAGCAGAACAAACGTGGATTTCTTATCGGCGTCACCGGGTGTCCCGCCGGTATCGCCCACACCTATCTGGCTGCCGAAGCACTCCAGAAGGCCGCCACCAGCGCGGGCTATCAGATTAAAGTGGAAACCAATGGCTCTGTGGGCGTGAAAAACAGCCCCACTGCACAGGAGATCGCTCAGGCCGATGCCATTATTGTCGCCTCAGATAAGGCGGTAGATCTTAACCGTTTTGCCGGTAAGCCTCTGGTGAAAACCGGCGTAAAGGCCGCTATCAAAGATGCCCCCGGTTTAATTGAACAAGCTCTGAAGGCTCCACCTTATCAGGCCGACACCTCCGCGAAAGAGGAGAAAACCGTCCAGGGGGGGACCTCTGTCGTCTATCGTTCATTAATGAACGGGGTCTCCTATATGATCCCGTTTGTGATTACCGGCGGATTGTTGATTGCCCTGGCGCTGGCCATTGGCGGGGTACCGACGGAAAACGGTATCCAGGTGCCCCCGGATAGCCTGTGGAACAGTGTGTTACAAATAGGCGCAGTGTCATTTAAGCTGATGATCCCCATTCTGGCCGGTTATATCGCTTACGCTATCGCTGACCGACCCGCACTGGTCCCAGGGCTGATCGGCGGCTGGATCGCCAACGATGGCTCATTTTATCATGCCGCCGCCGGAACCGGATTTATCGGTGCTATTATTGCAGGGTTTATCGCCGGTTATCTGGTACGCTGGATTGTTTCTATCCACTATCACAAAATGTTGCAACCCCTGGTGCCCATCCTGATTGCCCCCATCATCAGTACCCTGATAGTGGCGGCGTTGTTTATTCTGGTAATCGGTGCCCCTATCGCCACCATGATGACGGGACTGGAACATCTGCTGCTCTCCATGAGCGGCGGTAGCCTGGTGTTACTGGGGATCGTGCTGGGAGGCATGGCGGGATTTGATATGGGCGGGCCGGTTAATAAGGTAGCCTTCCTGTTCTCTGTGGGCATGATCTCCTCAGGACAAACTCAATTTATGGGTGCTATGGCCTGCGCCATTCCGGTCGCGCCCCTGGGCATGTCTCTGGCCACCTTTCTGGGCCATAAAATGAACCTGTTTGACAGCTCCGAGATAGAGGCTGGTAAAGCAGCAGGTGCCATGGGTCTGGTGGGGATTTCTGAAGGGGCTATCCCCTTTGCTGCCCGCGATCCTCTGGCGGTGATCCCCGCCAATATGCTCGGCAGTATGGTCGCGGCGGTGATGGCCTTTATGCTGCATATCACCAATAATGTGGCCCATGGCGGCCCGATCATCGCCCTGCTCGGTGCCATCAACAAACCCTTGCTGGCGCTGCTGTGTATGTTCTGTGGAGCGATAGTGACAGCTTTTACCGCTATCGCCTTGAAAAGCTTGCTGCGTAGCAAAAAGTCATCACCTGAATTACAGTAACCCTCCCCTGGGGGCAATTTTTAGCCTTGCCCCCATTCTCCACATTAAACAGGTGACAAACTTTTTGCAGTGGAGTATTGTTGTGTACTTTGTCTAATTGGCGGAGATAGCTGCATAATGGCGGATAAGTTGCGAATTTTACTTCTCAATGGACCTAACCTGAATTTACTGGGTCGGCGTGAACCGGAAAAATATGGTCAAACCACCCTGGCAAACATCGTCTCAGAACTGACTCGTTACGCTGAGCAGCATAATGTGCATTTAACCCATTTGCAATCCAACGCTGAAGCCGCCCTGATCGACGCTATTCATCAGGCCCAGGGAAAGGCAGATTTTATTCTGATCAATCCCGCCGCCTTTACACACACCAGCGTGGCGTTGCGTGATGCGCTGCTGGCCGTGCAGATCCCGTTTATTGAGATTCATCTCTCCAATATCTATGCACGGGAAACTTTCCGCCATCACTCTTATTTTTCTGATATTGCTGTCGGCGTTATCTCCGGTCTCGGTGCCGATGGCTATCTGCTTGCTTTACAAGCGGCTATACGCCGTTTTACTCCATCCAATTAATCTATATTCAAGACAACTGGAAAGCTAACTTATGGATATTCGTAAAATCAAGAAACTGATCGAACTGGTTGAAGAATCTGGCATTTCTGAGCTGGAGATCTCTGAAGGGGAAGAGTCAGTGCGCATCAGCCGGGCCCTGCCTGTCAGCAGCTACCCCATGATGCAGAATTACGCGGTTCCGCATATGGCTGCACCAGTGCCAGCCGAGCCTGCTGCCGTCGCCCCAGTGCCATCCGCAGCAGCCCCTGCCGCCAGCGAGATGAGTGGTCATATTGTTCGTTCTCCCATGGTGGGCACTTTTTATCGCGCCCCCAGCCCTGAAGCCAGTTCCTTTGTGGAGATCGGCCAGTCTGTTATAGCCGGAGAGACCCTCTGTATCGTTGAAGCGATGAAGATGATGAATCAAATCGAAGCAGACGTATCCGGCGTGGTTAAAGCCATTCTGATAGAGAATGGTCAACCTGTGGAATTTGACGAGCCGCTGTTCGTCATCGAATAAGGGTGAGCGTAACCATGCTGGATAAAATTGTTATCGCCAATCGCGGTGAAATTGCCTTGCGCATTTTACGCGCCTGTAAAGAACTGGGTATTAAAACCGTTGCCGTTCACTCATCGGCAGACCGGGATTTAAAACATGTGTTGCTGGCAGATGAAACTATCTGTATCGGCCCCCCTTCCGTGCTGCAAAGCTACCTGAATATTCCTGCGCTGATCTCCGCTGCCGAAATCACCGGAGCAGAAGCCATCCACCCAGGCTATGGTTTTCTGTCCGAAAATGCGGATTTTGCCGAGCAAGTGGAGCGTTCCGGCTTTATCTTTATCGGCCCAAAAGCCGAGACCATTCGCCTGATGGGTGACAAAGTCTCCGCCATCAGTGCCATGAAAAAAGCGGGCGTCCCCTGTGTACCGGGTTCAGACGGCTCTCTGGGTGACGATATGGAGAAAAACCGCTGTATCGCCAATCAGATAGGCTATCCGGTGATCATCAAAGCCTCCGGGGGCGGCGGTGGCCGGGGTATGCGCGTGGTGCGCAGCGAAGCGGAGTTGGAATCCGCCATCGTCATGACCCGTAGCGAAGCCAAGGCAGCTTTTAATAATGATATGGTTTACATGGAGAAATTCCTGGAAAACCCACGTCATATTGAGATCCAGGTGCTGGCCGATGGCAAGGGTAATGCCCTCTATCTGGCAGAGCGTGACTGCTCCATGCAAAGACGCCACCAGAAAGTGGTGGAGGAAGCGCCTGCACCGGGTATCAGTGATAAAGTCAGACGAGATATCGGTGAGCGTTGTGCCCAGGCATGTCGTGAAATCGACTATCGTGGTGCCGGTACTTTCGAGTTTCTGTATGAAAACGGTGAATTCTACTTTATTGAGATGAATACCCGTATTCAGGTGGAACATCCGGTAACTGAGATGATCACCGGCGTCGATTTGATCAAAGAGCAACTGCGCATCGCAGCTGGCTTGCCCCTCTCTTTAAGCCAGGAGCAGATCAAGGTTCACGGCCATGCCATTGAGTGCCGTATCAATGCCGAAGATCCTGAGAGTTTCCTCCCCAGTCCTGGTAAAATTGTGCGTTTCCACGCGCCAGGGGGGATGGGCGTACGCTGGGAGTCACATATCTATGCCGGTTATACTGTACCGCCATACTATGACTCCATGATCGGTAAATTGATCACCTATGGAGAAACCCGTGAGGTCGCCATCGCCAAAATGAAAAATGCCCTGGCGGAGTTGATTATCGATGGAATCAAAACCAATATTGAACTCCATCTGAAGATCATGAACGATCCGCAGTTCCAGAAGGGAGGAACCAATATCCACTATCTGGAGAAAAAACTGGCCATATCTCATTAAGGGTTGGGATTTTACATTAACCCCCTCCCAACCTCCCCCTTGACAGGCATAGGTATCTACACAAAAAGGGGAGCGGGTTAATTCCCCTCCGTGGAGGGGTGGCGCGCTAGCGCCGGGGTGGTCCGGCGCTGCACGCGACAGAGTATATTAGATTT
>JBOFSC010000690.1:0-3837 GCA_051651345.1 Enterobacteriaceae bacterium | reverse complement strand
TTTTTGCGACTCATGGTCAACGAGCTCATCCCAGGCGAGATCAGAAAAGTATGTTGCTATCGTTAGGTCTTAGTATTTACCCTGTAATGAATTAAAGGTACATCAATGTGTTATGAGCTTAAGTACCTACATATGATTCGTCAGTTATCTATTACTCTGCTTTTATGCTGCGCCGGAAGTTCTGTTATCTCTGCTGCGGCGGAATCAAACGCAATAACGAAAGAGCTCACAGTTCCCCATATAAAGGAGCTAAACGGAGTCGCCGTAGAACTTGATCCCCCTGGTGCGAATCAACCCGATGGGCTCCCCCCCAAAGTACCGCCCATCGCGCAACCGCCAAAAACACCACCGATTGCACAACTTCCTCCTATGGTCCCCCCGATTGCACAGTTGCCACCCGCCACAACTCAGCAGCTACAGAATCAGGCAGGCATTGTGGTGATTGACGATCAGGCAGACAACAATATCTATATTACCACGTCCATCAGCAGCGGGATGACGCTGTCAGGCTCAGCCCCTGTCGCCCTGTTTGGCGTACAGACCCCAAAAGGGAACAATCGATATCTGGTCACCTGGTATCCCCATCAGCGGGCACAGGATATCAGCGCCTTTATTGAGGCGGAACCTGCACAACTGTTTCGCGGTGTTGCCAACAACAATAATCAATATCAGGACAGCACGTTAAACAATTTCACCCTTGCAGATACGAGTTATGTCAATCCACTTTTGCATCAGCAGGCCGTGAGCGAGCTCTATAACCTTGCCCCAGGCGGTACACTGATGCTGCGTTTGCTGGAGCAGTTACAGGATGGCTCACAGCGTCAGGTAGAAACCTCGGTGTTCAAACAGGCTCAGCTCACCCTGCGCCGCCCTGCCACCATACAGTGCAGAGCGGAAGTGGTTGAGGGCAAAAGCGGCAAGGCCTGCCTGTTACGTGAAGTGCAAATGGAGACTAACGGCCTCGGCGGTGATGATCTCCGCTTTGTGATGCGCCTGAATCAGGATAACCCTGATGTACTCTATCGAGTCGGGCAGCGCTGGTATCCCATGGGCACGCCCCTGCCTCTGACAGAGTTCAGTCAGGGCCAGGGAGTGGAGATTTTCTTTATCCCCTTGTCGGCAGAACAACTGGAGAAAACCGTCGCATCGCTACAGGGTAAATCTCTGGATGCGCTGCTGGAAGCTGGTTTTTACTCTGCCTCCCGCCATGGACGGGGTGACCGTTTCGGGCTGATGATGAAAGGCAATACCCTGCCAGGAGGGGAAGCACAATATCAGATGTCGCGCCTTGAAGTTCTGTTGATTGAAGACCAAACCAACAATAATCACTATGTGACCACACTAAAGAGCAGTGGCAGCCGTGGTCAGAGTGCCCGGGTCTACGGCGTACAGCAACCGGTTAGCGGCGCTGATCATCCTGCGGTTTGGTATGCCAAAGAGTATGCACAAAAGCCACAATCCCGCTTAGCGCTGCCTGAAGTCGATCCTGTCCTGACCCCGGCCCAGAATTTTAATAGCCTGGCCCAGGAGAAAGGTGAGCGCGGCAGCCTGCGCGCTTTCGCACCCCAACTCAGCGATGCCGGCTGGCAGCAACTGATCAACATGGCCCCAGGTGAATTGCAACAGTGGCGGTATGATGTGGAGCAGCCAGGCCTGCAACAGACGCTGATCAGCCATGTAGTAAAAAGTGGTCAGCTACAACTACAGCGTCCGACAAAGTATGCGTGTCAAAAGGAGACAGTAGAGCAAGTTTCCGGCTGGCGCTGTCTGATTCGCGAGATCAACTGGCGTGGTAATCCGGTTACTGAGGGGGATGTGCGCTTTGTTGTACGCAGTAAAATCGACGCTCCGGCCAGCCGCTATCGGGTGGGTGCTGAGTGGACCCCTCTGGGGGATTCTGTTCCTCTCAGTGAGTTTGCCCAAAGTAAGGGGATAGAGTTATTTGTTGCAGAGTCGAATCAGGAGAGTGAAGCATCGTGGCGTGGCGCATCGCAACGGCCTCTGCTGGAGCTGCTTAATATGAGCTTCTTCTCATCACAATATCAGGATGATCGCTTTACCTTACAGGTGGACAGCGCCCCTTTTAAGCAGCAGATGACTCAGCAACCGCTGCGTATTGCCCCGATGGCAGATCAGCCGCCTTTGCAAATGATGGCAACCCATCTTTCCCCCGGATTTGTGGGTACCTCTATCAAAACCATCCTCTATGTAAAACTGGGGCAGGGAACTGCACCGATTGTGGCTCCACCAGATAAGATCACACTGAAGATAGGAGAGGATGTAGACAATAAACTCGTTAGTGGCGGTTATGTTATATATTATCCCTCCAATTTGGCGGAGCACCCGGATAAAGGCGATCAATATTACAAAGGACACGACTTCCATCCTCCGATAGGCACTGTGGGGTTTTATATCTATCTTACGCCTGTGAATCCGTTTGGTAGTGCAGGAGTCGTTACTTTCCCTGTCGAGCTCTCCATTGAGGGACGGGGCAGCACAAAAATAATCCCCCGGATCACCGCTGAGAAGAGTGAGGCACTTCTGTATAACCAGATTAAAAATATCGACCCGGAACCGGCCTTTGTCACCCCTGGCCAAACTGTAACTTTCCGTCTGGGTACCCTGGTTCCCAACTTACAGGATACAAGAAAGTACTACTTGTTTTGCGACCGCAAGGGTAGCGATGCCAGCATATCCGATAACAATTTCATCGATATATTTGGCACCTCAGACAAATTCACCCTCTACAGAGGTAATTCACGTTACCGCTCTCAATCCTTTGGTGAGTACGAACCGGAGGCCACAATAACGCTGACCGGTGATGATCTGCAAGATAACGATTTCAATCTTAAATTTACCGCACTGAAGACGCTACCTTCCCAAACAGTGGCCACATTACGGTGCAAACTACAGGCAACCAATTTAAAACCTGGGGAACATCGCGGGCGCTGGGTGTCTTCCTCTGTCACCGCACTGAGTGAAACAGACACCCTCTATAAAGTGGATACCCTGACAGCAGAGGAGGCGGGGGAAGCGACCGCCGTGGCAACCGCTGTAATGTCGACTCAACCTGTGCAGAAGGAAACTATCTACTACCGTTTACGCCTGACTGATTTCACCCAGACGGAGATCAATAGTGCTAAATTCGCCTGGCGCAACAAGAGCAATACACAAACCTGGACGCCGGTGAACAGGAACGACAGTGGCTACTACCAGTTTGAAGGGTCGATGTCTGTCGCTCAATTTGAGTACTGGTTGCCACAATTTCAGTTGAAGGTCGATAACCTGCTTACCGTAAGGTATGCAGATTTATCCGTCTCCACTGGCAAGGATTTCCCGGCGAATCTGAGTAAACAGGTTGCGATGCGTATTTCTCCTCAACCCCTGACCATCTCTCTGCCGCAAAAAGAGATCAGCGCCAATATTGGGGAGGAGCTGAAACTACCCATTGAGCTGGGACGACAACCTTCGGTAGCTGATAACCTCTACTTCCAGTTAATCAATCAGGGGATGCCGGAGCTTAGTGATCTGTTAGAACTGAGCCAGGCCAGACTGGAGATTCCTGGAGGCGCCAAAGAGAGTGTTGATCTCAGCCAACCCGGAGGAGCTGCCCACCTGCTGGCTGGCTTGCAGAGTCAAAAACTGCAATTGGTGATTCCTGGCAAGTTTTCCAATCAGTTAGCACAGGAGAAAAAATTTATCGTGCGCGTCAACTGGGGTAAGAGCGCTGATGAAAACAGCCAGGGGGCACAACAAGCCAATGCAACCCTCATCCCGTTTAAACAGTCGCTGGAACTGATCCCGCTGGATGGGGCTGGCGTACAATTATTCAATGGT
>JBOFSC010000689.1:0-5507 GCA_051651345.1 Enterobacteriaceae bacterium | reverse complement strand
GCCCTGGCCAGGCAGGCCGAACCAGAAAAAATATTGCTGGTGGAGGGCTATATGGATGTGGTTGCCCTGGCGCAGTTTGGTGTGGATTATGCCGTTGCCACCCTGGGCACTGCCACCACAGCAGAACATATCCAGTTGTTGTTTCGCACTACGGATATGGTGATCTGCTGTTATGATGGCGACAGAGCGGGTCGGGATGCCGCCTGGCGTGCACTGGAAACGGCACTGCCCCATCTCTCCGATGGCCGTCAGTTGCGTTTTATGTTTCTGCCGGAAGGAGAAGATCCGGATTCCCTGATACGTAAGCAGGGCAAGGAACAGTTTGAGCAGGCCATCACGACAGCACTGCCACTGTCGGCATTTTTGTTTGATACCCTGTTGCCCCAGGTGGATTTAAGCTCCCCTGAAGGCCGCACCAAACTGAGTACACTGGCCCTGCCATTGATCAATCAGGTGCCCGGGGAGACTTTAAGGTTATACCTGCGGCAACAATTTGGGTTAAAATTGGGCATCCTCGATGAGGCTCAACTGGAAAAATTGTTACCAAAAGAGAATAAGGGCACAAATAGTTACCAACCCGTACAACTAAAATACACCGCTATGCGTATACTTATATCATTGCTGGTACAGAATCCAAGGTTGGCAACGTTGATACCCTCGCTGGAAGGACTGGAGCAATCTAAGCAGCCCGGTTTGCCTCTGTTTATGGAGATTACCCGTTCCTGTTTAGCCCATCCCGGTTTGACAACAGGTCAACTTCTTGAACTCTATAGGGATAATAAATACGCACAACAGCTTGAAACTCTGGCAGTTTGGAACCATATGATAGTAGATGAAATGATCGAACCTACCTTTATGGACACGCTGGAGAAACTCTATGACTCTGTTGTGCAGCAGCGGCTGGATGAGCTGATTGCCAGAGAACGCGTGCAGGGTCTTACGACTGAAGAACGTCATGAGTACTGGTCGTTGAATCTCGCATTGATGGATAAAAGTAAAAATTGATGGTAGTTAATACCAGTAAAACGACAGGAACTCCTGTGAATCCGCATGTGTGGGCGGCGGATAGAGTAAAAGCCCCGAATCGTCTCGTTGGCGTTTTCGCCGACCAACACCAATCAAATATCAGAAGTGTGGATACCGTCTTATGGAGCAAAACCCGCAGTCACAGCTAAAACTTCTTGTTACACGTGGCAAGGAGCAAGGCTATTTGACCTATGCTGAGGTCAACGACCATCTGCCGGAAGATATCATTGACTCCGACCAGATCGAAGACATCATACAGATGATCAACGATATGGGCATCAAGGTCATGGAGCAGGCCCCTGATGCCGATGATCTGATGCTGGCAGAAAATATTGCAGATGATGAAGATGCTACAGAGGCAGCCGTTCAGGTCCTTTCCAGCGTAGAGGCAGAAATTGGCCGCACCACAGATCCCGTGCGCATGTATATGCGTGAAATGGGTACTGTTGAACTCCTTACCCGGGAAGGTGAGATCAATATCGCTAAACGTATTGAGGAAGGCATCAATCAGGTGCAGTGCTCTGTGGCAGAGTATCCTGAGGCTATCACTTACCTGCTGGAGCAGTATGAGCGCGTCGAAAGCGGTGAAGGACGTCTGTCCGATCTGATCACCGGTTTTGTCGATCCCAATGCAGAAGAAGATCTCAATCAGGCCGCCAGCCTCGATGCCGAAGTCGCCAGTGAAGGACCGGCTGAAGATGAGGAAGAGGAGGATGAAGACGAGGAGAGTGATAGCGACAGTGATGATGACAACAGCATCGATCCTGAGCTGGCTCGTCTGAAATTCCAGGAGTTACACGATCAGTATGAAGTTACTCGCGAGTCGATCAGGCAGTGGGGACGTAAACACGCCACCACGGCAGAAGAGATTGCCCGCCTGTCGGAAGTCTTCAAGCTGTTTCGTCTGGTTCCCCGGCAGTTTGACCTGCTGGTCAACAATATGCGTGAAATGATGGAGCGGGTACGGATACAGGAACGCCACATCATGAAGCTCTGTGTTGAACAGTGCAAGATGCCGAAGAAAAACTTCGTTTCTCTGTTTACCAATCATGAGACTGATGTCGCCTGGCTCGATAAAGCGATGGCGATGAATAAGCCCTGGTCAGAAAAGTTGCACAGCGTGAAGGAAGATATCCTGCGTGCTTTGCAGCGGTTGCAGCAAATTGAGGAAGAGACCGGCCTGAGTATCGAGCAGGTGAAGGATATCAACCGCCGCATCTCCATCGGTGAAGCCAAGGCGCGCCGTGCCAAGAAGGAGATGGTGGAAGCCAACTTGCGTCTGGTGATCTCCATTGCCAAGAAGTACACCAACCGTGGTCTGCAATTCCTTGATCTGATTCAGGAAGGCAATATCGGTCTGATGAAGGCGGTGGATAAATTTGAATACCGCCGTGGCTATAAGTTTTCCACCTATGCCACCTGGTGGATTCGCCAGGCGATCACCCGCTCCATAGCCGATCAGGCACGCACCATCCGTATTCCTGTGCATATGATTGAGACTATTAATAAGCTGAACCGTATCTCAAGACAGATGCTGCAGGAGATGGGTCGTGAGCCTTTGCCGGAAGAGCTGGCAGAACGCATGCTGATGCCGGAAGACAAGATCCGCAAAGTGCTGAAAATTGCTAAAGAGCCTATCTCCATGGAAACCCCCATCGGTGACGATGAAGATTCGCATCTGGGTGATTTTATTGAAGACACGACTCTGGAGCTGCCACTGGATTCCGCTACCTCAGAAAGCCTGCGCTCAGCAACGCGGGATGTACTGGCCGGATTAACCGCGCGCGAAGCCAAGGTATTGCGTATGCGTTTTGGTATCGATATGAATACCGACCACACGCTTGAAGAGGTGGGTAAACAGTTTGACGTGACCCGTGAGCGTATTCGTCAAATTGAGGCCAAGGCACTACGTAAGCTGCGCCACCCCAGCCGTTCAGAGGTATTACGTAGTTTTCTCGATGAGTAGCTTTCTGGACGAGTAGCCAGTAGACTCTCGCTGAGACAAGGCGCGGTTTCATTATGAAGCCGCGCCTGTTTATTTATATCACTGTGACAAATTCCTTGCCATATTTTATCGTGATAGTCGATGATGAGTGATCTAACTTAATCTGATCAAAATTACTCTGCCAGCCCGGCATTAAATAAGCATATTGGGTACACCATTTCTGTGCTGAGCCTGCGCGACAACTTCCGCTGGCAACGGCCCGGAATGAACTATTTCCCTTATTGATTAATGTCCCATTGCGATAAGTATACTCAAATTTATCCTTTCTGGGATTGACCACCAGTAGAGTCTCAATGATCATTGGGTGTATCATTTCGCTCTCCGTCTTTTTATGTTGCAACGACTCCCGATGCCAAACGAGGCGATAATAACGTTCACGATTATCAATCGGCCCCTGATACTTAAAAGTGACCTTTTTTTGCGTATTGGCTGAAATAATAAACTTCTTCTGAGACAGAACAATATCCTGACTTTTGTGCTGCACGATTTTGCCCTGTGCGGTAGGTGAAGAGAGCTCATTTACCTGAATGGCAACGAAAACAGCTCTGCTCTGAGTATTGTTTAAAACTAACTCTGTCTGCTCTTCCTGCGCAGGGAGAAATAAGGATGTATTGCTGATTTGAAAAGCCTGCGCTAATGGCATGGCAAGCAAAGAACCGATAACAATACAGATCCCAGGTAATGTATTACGCATATTAACCTCCTCAATCAAGCAGGATTCACCTCTCCTTATGGTTATTTAGCAGAGGGCCAGATAACTCTGATATAAGGGGAGATGGAACTATATTCCTGCTCTTTGTCGGTCACTAAAATGATTTTAGTTCCTGACAATTGACTGGCTTTAAAGATATTTTTTCTAATCATCTGCACAACATCTTCATGATTATTGCTATGACGAACACCCATTTCTGGCAATATTAAATTAGGCTCACTGTCTTTAACCGCAGTGACCGTGAATTGCAGACTCGATTCCACTGTTTGCGCCATATTACTCGTTGCAGTCAATAGCAGAGCACATAGCAGTGGCAACATCATGATCGCTTTCATAGGAGACCTCTTTTTTCATCGATTGCTGTTTAATTCATCAGTAACAGTCCGTGAGCTGATAAAAAAAAGCGATTTTCCTGTTCAGACAAATTTTGTACCTTCTCTTTCTGATGCGCAATACCCCCTGGACAGGTGTAATGGATTTGTAAAATATCGCAGAGTTTGATTCCTGCTGGTAAGAAAAAAAAACAAAAAAAACAAAATGTTAATCCTTGTTGTGTTAAGCTTGTAGTAAGGTAGCGAATCTTGAGTAAGGGATGTTAATATCTGTCATGATGTTCTCTTGACTCTTGGCAAAGATTATTTTTTAATGAGATACAGGCATTAATAGTGCCAATCTTAATTCTGGTGACAGTGATGGAAATGTTTTTGCTGGATCAAAAAATCAACTTCCACCCGGAGGAGCGCATGCTCATTACGCAAAATAATGGGCAGCCTCAGACATTTTATTTGAGCAAGAATGAGAGCGTTTTATTAGATTCTCTTATCAAAGGGGTGGAGAAAAAAGAAGACCTAATCACTTCTGTCTGGCCTGAGCGCAAAGGTTTTATCAGCGACAGCAGTTTTTATAAAACGGTTTTTATGTTACGTAAAAGCCTTTGCCTGGCGGGTCTGAGTAAAGAGTGCATCAAAACCCGCAGTGGCTACGGTCTGCTTTTTAATGTGCAAGTCAGCACGTACATTGAACCTGCCTCCATAGATGAACCTAACCTCCCGTTATCTGTAGAAAGATTAACTTCTGAGACAGAAGTGGCGACAACAGAGATCGCTGACAAGGGCTATGCCACCCCGGAACAAGAAAAACCTGTTCCCCTCCAGGAGCCAGCCCGCTCCGGACAGTTCAACCTGCTCTCTTCTGTCCGCTTGCCACAATGGTTGACTGGACTCTCTCTGGTCGGGGCCCTGTTTTTTGTGTCGCTCTATTTCGCGACCACCCCCTTACCTGAACGCAACTGGGTGGAAATAGCACAGCGGGACGAGCAAATTTTCTTTGCATTAAATACGGCAAAGATCAATACGCAAAAAATAGTTCAACGCTTAGAACCGATCCTGCCTGATAGCCAGCAAAAAGGACATTACTATCTGGTAGAAACCCCTATCTCACAATCATTGGCTTTCTGTCCATCTGAAACGAGTGTACAGCCATGCGAAAACTATATTTCTGTTGGTTACTAACCGCTGGTGCAGTGCTGCTTTTTGCCGGCAGTCTGTTTCTCTATTTCACTACTCAGCCAGCAACCAGTAAACTGCCGCCGATTTGCATTGCGCCTGAAACTATTCGTATCTTTGATCAGCAAAATGGTTTAGCGATACTGACAGGAGACCGCACAATTAATCTGCGCAGCAATGAGATAACTTACACCTACTTTATCAAGGAGCCGGAACAATACCGCGATCTTTACTTTAATCGCAAAATCAACGTTAATAT
>JBOFSC010000688.1:0-6044 GCA_051651345.1 Enterobacteriaceae bacterium | reverse complement strand
CATCTCAAAATCCGGGGTCAACTGAATCGCTGTCGTAGGGCAGGCCTCTTCACACAGACCGCAGAAGATGCAGCGCGAGAAGTTGATGCGGAAAAATTCCGGATACCAGCGACCATCTTCTGTTTCTGCTTTTTGCAGTGAAATACAGGCCACCGGACAGGCGACGGCACACAGGTTACAGGCCACGCAGCGCTCCTGTCCATCCGGGTCACGGGTCAGCACGATGCGACCACGATAGCGCGGTGGCAGATAGACGGGCTCTTCCGGATACATCAGGGTCTCACGCTTGTGAAATGCGTGACAAAAGATCATCCACAAACTGCGGACCTGAGTGCCAAAACCAATAGCTAACTGTTTTAAATTCATGGTGATCACACTCCCTGACCGGCGTTATACAGCATGACCGCAGCGGTCGCCACCAGGTTGATCAGCGTCAATGGCAGGCAGATTCGCCAACCGAAGGCCATCACCTGGTCATAACGGGGACGCGGTAACGAGGCCCTGATCAGAATAAACATCATCATAAAGAACGCAGTCTTGAGGGCGAACCAGATGAATCCCGGTAACCATGGCCCTTGCCAGCCACCAAAGAACAGGGTCACAATCAGGGCTGATACGGTAACGATACCGATATATTCACCGACGAAGAATAGACCGAACTTCATACCGGAATATTCAATATGGTAACCATCGGCCAGCTCCTGCTCAGCTTCCGGTTGGTCAAAGGGGTGACGGTGACAAACCGCGACACCCGCAATGGCAAAGGTCAGAAAGCCAAAAAACTGCGGCACAATAAACCACAGATGCTCCTGAGCGCGGACGATATCCATCATATTGAAGGAGCCCGCCTGAGCCACCACACCCAGAATGGAGATGCCGAGAAACACTTCGTAGCTGAGGGTTTGTGCCGCCGCACGCATAGCCCCCAACAGGGAGTATTTGTTATTGCTCGACCAGCCGGCAAACAGCACGGCGTAGACCGCCAGCCCGGCCACCGCCAGGAAGAACAGAATACCGATATTGAGATCCGCCACCATCCAGGTTTCGCTCACCGGGACAATGGCAAATGCCAGCAGCAGAGAACAGAAGGCGATCATCGGTGCCAAAACAAACACCAGACGGTCACTGAAAGGGGGGACCCAGTCCTCTTTAAATAACATCTTCACCATATCTGCCATCAGTTGCAGTGAACCGAAGTAGCCGACCCGGTTGGGTCCATAACGGTTCTGGAACAGGCCCAGCAGACGGCGCTCGCCAAAACTCATCATCGCGCCGCAAGCGACCACAACCAGCAGGATTAGCAACGCTTTACCGACGGCAATTAAGGAAGCCACCACGGTGGGTGTAAGCCAACTCATCATCACTTGTTTACCTCCCTTAACGCTGTCACCGTGGCACCGGCAAGAGCCCTTGCCACGCCAGGTAAGCCAACAGGTAGCCCCGCCAGACCGCTACTGAGGTGCTCACTTAATTTGACCGGTAAACGCCATTGTTGTCCGGCACAGAGGAACTCCACCTGGGAGCCTTCGACCAGGCCCAGTTGTAATGCCTCCTGACGGTTAAGCACGATGGCCGCTTGTGGCATCCGCTCGATAATCACCTCAGAACGCTGGGACAGTTCGTCACTGCCAAACAGATGGTGATAGGGCGCCACCTGCCACTCTCCCTCTTTCAGCGTGAAACGGGGAGGAATGGTGCTAAAGTAGTCATAACCCTGGCCATCTGCTTCCAGCAGTCTAACACCGGGATCGCCGCCAGCCAGCGAGCCGCCGACTTCCGCCTGAAACTTGTTCCACGCCTGTGGCGAGTTCCAGCCAGGTGCCCAGGCAAAGGGTATCTGTTGCCGCCGCTCACTGGTACCGCTGTACCCCTCCATGGAGAAGGCGAATGCGGTATCCTTATCCTGTGGCTGACGGGGTTCATGGACACTGATATCGGCCCGCATGGCGGTACGTCCGCTGTAACGTTGCGGTGAACGGGCCAGACGCTGTCCGTGAATACGGAATGAGGCATCCTGAGCCGCCTGCTCAATACCAGCAAGCTGCGGCAGGCTGACGCAACAATCGGCTATCACATGATCCAGCGTGCTCCAGTCCGTCTCTTTGTCGCGGATTTTGCTGTCCAGGGCATGTAACCAGCGCCAGCTCTCCAGCACACAGGTGACCTTGCCTTTAGCGGCATCATCATAATAAGTGGGGTCATACACCTGGAAAAAGCGTTGTGCGCGCCCTTCCTGGTTGACCAACGTACCATCACTTTCAGCAAAGCTGGCCGCAGATAGCACCAGATGGGCTTTATCCATCAGACGCGTATGTTGGTGGTCCAGAGCGATCAGGTGAGGCACTGCGGACAGGATCTTGTCAACCCGCTCTTCTGGCAGACGATGCCAGGGGTCGTTTTCCATAAAGATCGCCATATCGGCACTGCCGGTCTCCAGCGCTGTCAGCGCTTCATCCAGGCTCAGCCCGCCAGTCATTGCAACCCCAAGGCTGTTGGCCTCGGCAGCTACCAGTGACAGGCCCACCTGTTGCTGACGCTGTTGCAGCGCTTTGGCAATATTGGCTGCCGCTTCAATCACGGCTAACTCCCCTGCACCGCTGCCACTGATAATCAGCGGACGCTTCGCCTCTGCCAGCGCCTGTACCACCAGGTTTACCTGGGCGGTTAACTCAGCAGGCAGATCAGTTACTGCGGGGGCATTCGGATCCAGACCGTGGGCAATGGCAAAACCCAGACGCGCCTGGTCACTGACCGGGGCGCTATAACGCCAGGCCGCCACATCATCCAGACGCGTGCTATCCACATGGGTGACAAAAAGCGGGTATTTCGCCCCCTGCCCCAGAGTCTGGATAGCTGCGATCTGCCAGTCCGCCACCTTATTGGCCTGCGCCATCTCGCGCGCCTTACCTTTCACTGCCTGACGCACTGCCAGCGCCATACGGGCGGCGGTCTGAGTCAGATCCTCACCCAGCACCAGCACCGCATCGTACTTTTCTATCTCGCGCAGAGACGGTGTATGAATACCGCTGTCACGCAGTATCTGCAGCATGGCCATCAGGCGGGTTTGCTCTGCGGCTTCGATACCAGTGGAGAAGTTCTCCTCCCCCACCAGGGTACGCAGGGCATAGTTACTCTCAATACTGGCTCTGGGGGAGCCAATACCGATCACCCTTTTGGCCTGTTTGATCATATCGGCCGCCACTTGCAGCGCCTGCTCTTTATTCAGATCAATCCAGTTTTCGCCTCGCTGCTGACGCGGTCTGCGCGGACGATCCTGCAGATTGACATAGCCATAACCGAAACGGCCACGGTCACAGAGGAAATAGTGGTTAACGGTGCCGTTATAGCGATTCTCTATTCTGCGCAGTTCACCATAACGCTCACCGGGGCTGGTATTACAACCCACACTGCACTGTTGGCAAATACTGGGGGCAAATTGCATATCCCATTTGCGGTTATAGCGCTCGGCGTGGGTTTTATCTGTAAACACCCCTGTAGGACAGACTTCCACCAGGTTACCGGAAAACTCGCTCTCCAGAACCCCATCCTCTACCCGGCCAAAATAGACATTATCGTGGGCACCAAATACGCCGAGATCGGTGCCATCGGCATAATCTTTGTAGTAGCGCACACAGCGGTAGCAGGCGATGCAGCGATTCATTTCGTGAGCAATAAAAGGCCCCAGATTTTGATTGTTATGGGTTCTTTTACTGAAACGATACTTGCGCAGGCTGTGCCCGGTCATCACCGTCATATCCTGCAGATGGCAGTTCCCCCCCTCCGCACAGACCGGACAGTCGTGGGGATGGTTTAACATCAGCCACTCTATGACACTGGCGCGAAACTGTTTGGCTTCATCATCCTCTATGGAGATATAGGCCCCATCGCTTACCGCCGTCATACAAGACATCACCAGACGACCACGTTTGTCATCTGCATCTTTATACTCTTTAACCGCACACTGCCGACAGGCGCCCACACTACCCAGTGCCGGGTGCCAGCAGAAATAGGGGATATCCAGTCCCAATGAGAGGCAGGCCTGCAACAGGTTGTCCGCCCCGTCCACTTCATACTCTTTGCCGTCTACATGTATCGTAGCCATTCTCAGCATCCAGTTGCCTGCATACAGGCTCTAATCAAAAATACCGTGATATACCCGTTGTCTTTCAAGTTGCAGCGTTGTTGGCTGCGCAGATTCAGCCGAATCACATACTGATGTATGCTCATCGTCTGAATCTGCTTGCCGCCTAGCTGCAACTCGAAATACTTTGGGTATATTAGTTAATTCATTATCCAGTGTCTTAATTACCATCGCTGATCCAGCAGATTGGGTTGAATACCCTTTATCCCATGACGCTTATCCGGATCAACTGCGCTAATACCCGCAGCAAATTCGTCACGAAAATACTTAATCGCACTCTGCAGCGGTTCCACCGCGCCGGGAGCCAGGGCACAGAAGGTATGTCCCGGCCCCAGGGCCCGACACAGATGCTCCAGGGTTTCGATATCCCCCGGTTGCCCTTCTCCACGCTCCAGCGCTTTTAAGATCTTCACGCTCCAGGGCAGACCTTCACGGCAGGGGGTACACCAGCCACAGGACTCTCTGGCGAAAAACTCTTCCAGATTGCGGGTCAGCGAGACCATATTGATCTTATCATCCACCGCCATGGCCAGCGCCGTCCCTAACCGGCTGCCCGCCTTGCCAATACTGGCAAACTCCATCGGCAGATCCAGGTGCTCAGGTAACAGGAAATCGGTACCCGCCCCCCCCGGCTGCCAGGCTTTCAGTTTCAGACCGTCACACATACCACCGGCATACTCTTCCAGCAGCTCACGGGCGGTGATACCAAACGGCAATTCCCACAAACCGGGATTTTTAACCCGACCGGAAAAGCCCATTAGCTTGGTACCAGCATCCGCACTTTTACCCGCCGATAACCCCTGATACCAGCTGACACCATGTTCGATAATGGCAGGCACATTGCACAGGGTTTCCACGTTATTGACGCAACTGGGTTTACCCCAGGCACCGACCGTGGCCGGAAAAGGCGGTTTGGAGCGCGGATTGGCCCGACGGCCCTCCAGGGAGTTGATCAGCGCCGTCTCTTCACCACAGATATAGCGGCCCGCCCCGGTATGGACGAACAGCTCAAAATCAAAACCACTGCCGAGGATATTGCGCCCCAAAAGCCCGGCTTCTTTGGCTTCGGCGATGGCGGCACGCAGATGATTCGCGGCCTCAATATATTCCCCGCGCAGAAAGATATAGCCCCGGTATGCCTTCAGTGCGTAAGCACCGATCAACATGCCCTCAACCAACAGGTGTGGCAGTTGTTCCATCAGCAGGCGATCTTTATAGGTGCCCGGCTCCATCTCATCGGCGTTACACAGCAGATAGCGGATGTTCATGGCGGGATCTTTCGGCATCAGGCTCCATTTCACTCCAGTGGGAAAGCCTGCACCACCGCGCCCCTTCAGACCGGCATCCTTCACCAGAGTGACCACATCATCCTGGCTCATTCCTTTTAATGCCTTCGCCGCCGCCACATAACCATTCTTACTGCGATACTCCTCCAGCATCACTGGCTGCTGATCGCTGCGCAAACGCCAGGTAAGCGGATGCTGTTCGGCAGTCAAAATCATTTCTCTCATGGATACTGCTCCAGAAGCCCCTCGATATCCTCAGGCCGTAAGTGCGAATGGGTATCTTCATCGATCATCATGGTCGGGCCTTTATCACAGTTGCCGAGGCAACAGACCGGCAACAGCGTAAAACGACCATCCGCCGTGGTCTGACCGGGCCCTATCTGCAACTTGTGCTCCAGGGTTTTCTCAATACCCTCATAGCCTGTGATATAGCAGACCACGCTGTCGCAATAGCGAATCACATGGCGGCCAACAGGCTGACGGAAAATCTGGCTGTAAAATGTGGCAACCCCTTCAACATCACTGACAGGGATCCCCAGAATCCGGGCAATGGCATCCAGCGCACCATCCGGTACCCAGCCATGGGCTTTTTGTACCAGTTTTAACGCTTCAATGGA
>JBOFSC010000687.1:0-5755 GCA_051651345.1 Enterobacteriaceae bacterium | reverse complement strand
GGTGCTGTGGTTGTGTTGGTTGTTTTGGCGAATGATCATTTGATCATGATCACAGCACACTTTCCACTCTTTTTTCTAAAAATACGTCATTTTTTCTATCGTTATCAGTTGGTTGATCCTAAAGATCCTACGTATAAGTTGCCACATAATCAAATCCATCAAACTGGATGGGTTAAAAACAGTCCAATTGGCCCTGTTTCCGCTATTTTTTTTAACCTACCATAAAAAAGTTATTTTCACACTCAACTTAACTTAATCACATACCCAAAGTATTTCGAGTTGCAGGTAGGCGGCAAGCAGATTCAGGCGATGAGCATACATCAGTATGTGATTCGGCTGAATCTGCGTGGCCAACACCCCTGCAACTTGAAAGACGACGGGTATAACAGGGGATCTCCATGAGCAAAACGATAGCAACCGATCGGGTTAAACAGGGGATGGCGCAAATGCAGAAGGGCGGCGTCATCATGGATGTGATCAATGCAGAGCAGGCGAAAATTGCCGAAGATGCCGGAGCCGTCGCGGTGATGGCGCTGGAAAAAGTGCCCTCTGATATTCGTGCTGCCGGCGGCGTTGCCCGCATGGCCGATCCCAGAATCATCGAAGAGGTGATGAATGCAGTCTCTATTCCGGTGATGGCGAAAGCCCGCATCGGCCATATCGCCGAAGCCAAAATGTTGCAGGCCATGGGCGTCGATTATATCGATGAGAGTGAAGTGCTTACCCCCGCCGATGAGGAGTTTCATCTGTTAAAAAGCCAGTTTACGGTGCCCTTTGTCTGCGGCTGCCGTGATCTCGGTGAAGGTTTGCGCCGTATTGGTGAAGGCGCGGCGATGCTACGTACCAAGGGCGAACCCGGTACCGGCAATATCGTGGAAGCCGTGCGCCATATCCGCAAAGTTAACAGTCAGATTCGTCAGGTGGTCAATATGAGCGATGATGAATTAATGGCGGAGGCTAAAAAACTGGGAGCACCTTATGAGTTGCTGCTGCAGATAAAACAACTGGGCAGGCTGCCGGTAGTGAACTTTGCCGCCGGGGGAATTGCCACCCCAGCCGATGCCGCGCTGATGATGGAACTGGGCACCGATGGGGTGTTTGTTGGCTCGGGTATTTTTAAATCTGACAATCCGGCTAAATTTGCCAGCGCCATTGTGCAGGCAGTGACCCACTATCAGGATTACGATCTGATCGTCCGGGTCTCCAAATCATTAGGCTCCGCCATGAAGGGCATTGAGATCTCTCAACTGCCACTGGCCGAGCGGATGCAAGAGCGGGGTTGGTGAGCCGATGATTGGCGTACTGGATCTGCAGGGTGCCGTGAGCGAGCATCTGAGCGCACTGAATAAACTGGGGCAACCCGCACTGACCGTAAAATCCGTGTCGCAGTTGGCGGCGCTAAAAGGGCTGATCATTCCCGGCGGCGAAAGTACCACATTGCGCCGCCTACTGAACTCAAGTGGCCTGTTTAGTGCCATTCAGAACTTTGCCCACAGTGGCGGAGCGGTGTTCGGCACCTGTGCCGGTTTGGTACTGTGCGCCAGAACAATTATTGGCGGCGATCAGGGCCTGGATCTGATCGATATCACGGTGCAACGCAATGGTTTTGGCAGGCAGCAGGAGAGTTTTGAAACACAGTTGCCGATTCCCTGTTTAGGGGAACCGGCATTTGATGCTGTATTTATCCGCGCACCCTATATTGAAAAGGCGGGCAGCGCGGTGCAGGTCCTCGCCTGCTGTGACGGTAAAATCGTGGCGGCCAGACAGAACAAGGTCCTGGTGACCGCTTTTCATCCGGAACTTAGCGACGATTTACGCTTGCTTGAATACTTCGTTAATCAGTGTGTTTACCCTTGAGAGCGCTTTAACCAGTCACCACTAGGGATCTTTTGTTCCTCCTCCAGGGGTAACTGGTAGAGATAGATCCACGCAGAACCGTAGGGAGTATCGATCAACTCGCGTTTATACTCCTTGCTGTTACTCTTTAACTCGTCCAGTTCCGCCAAAATGGGGGCATTGATACGATAGACTTCACAATAGATATTCCCCTGCCCGCGAATCGCGGCCGGGTAGTGCCCCAGGTCATAGAGTTCATAACCCTGCAGGATGTGATCGCCGAGCCAGGTTGCATTGGTCATCCAGCGACTGTTTCCCTGCTCACGCCTTAAAGTACCATAAACAATAATTCGCATTATTACCTAAAATTCAAATTGATAGAGCAAATCCAAAGCCAGATCCGCCCCTGACAGGGCTTGCAGATAGAGCTTTGGCATCAAACGATACCTGAGTGTCAGCGTTGCCAGTGAATCAAACAAGCCGACACCATATTTCACCTGTAACCCGGGCAAGACATAGCCACTGACCACAACCTGTGACTTGTCACCCACGCCTTCTGTATCCAACGACAGATTGCTGATACCAAATGTTTTGCCAATCTGACCCACCAAGTTGCCGCTTTTGGCGACACCCAGACCGATCAGCATCGACGTCATCATATCACTCTGGTCAGATTCGGCATGCAGGCCCTGCCCTCGCACCAGATAGGAGAGTGCCTCCTGTTGTGACATGGCCGGATCAGAAAAAATATCGACCTTAGGACTTCCCGCCAGACCCGATACCCTGACACCAGCCACCACATCATCCTGAGTTGCCTGCGGGTTACGGATAGCTTCAATATCCAGCATAGGTTGCTGGGCTGCTCCTGAAAATAACAGATTGCCACGGCGAATCAATAGATCTTGTCCATAAGCGTGAAAACGGCCCCCTTCCAGCACCACCTGACCGTTTAATCCGAGCCCGGTTTGGCCCTGATTGACTATCAGTTGCCCGCCTAATTTGCTTTTTAAACCAAAGGCATCCAGACGAACATCACTCCCCAGGGAGACTTTTAGTTGGCTGCTAAAGGGGATCGGTAATGATTTTTGTTCCACAGGCTGGCGCTGATCATTGAGCATCACCTGATCATCGGACACAGATACCGCCTGCTCCGGTAAGGTTTGAACCGTCAGTCTGGCCCAGGGAATTGCAATCTCGCCACTCAGTTGCAGATTGTCCGGGGAGGCGCTAAACAGCAGATCCGGAGAGGCATCCAGTCTGATCATGGGCGGCACTACAATACGTATCCGCTCTCCTTTCGCGGCCAACTGAGCATGCCAGGCGGCGGGATTACTCCAGTTAGAATCACCGCTGAGAGTCAATTGCCCCTGAGTCGTCAGTAACTGCCCCTCCAGTTGTGAACGATTGCCATCAAAACGAATATTCAGGGTACTGGGTTGCATACTGAAAGGCATAAAGCGTCCCTCCAGCAGGAGTTGCTGTAGGTTAACGGCCCCGGTAAGCCCCGGTTTACGCACCGTGCCCCCTAACTGCAGATCCCCCTGCACGATTCCCTGAATCTTTTCATCCGGCTGAAACAGGGGCTGCAAGGCAGCCAGCGACAGTGAATCCAGAGTGATCTCACCCGATAGCGTGCGCCGCCCTTGCGGTTCTCTGATCCGCACCTGTCCGGTAAATTGACCATTGCCCGCGATATTGAACAGCCAGTTTAAGCGTGCCTGTTGCGGTGTGATGCCGATGTCCAGCGTCAGGGCCTCAAACGCCACCGGCACAGTGGAGCCTTTCTGAACCTGCTGGGCAATTTTAACCCCCTGCCCTTGCAGGCTGATATTGACGGTGGGTAAGCCCTCTGTCCCATGCCAACTGGCCGTGGCATCCCCGGTGATCACTCCCTGTAACTGGGTTGCAGGGGGTAGCCAGGGTTTAATTAACGCCAGATCCAGTTGCCTGAGTTGAACTTTGGCCTCTCCCTGTGCGCCGATTTTAGCGGTCACTGGCAGACACACCTGGGCATTGGCATTCAGCCAGCAGTGACTACTGATAGTAAGTTGCTGTCTCGCCTGAATATACTCCAGCGAGACCCTGTTTTGTAGTGACCACTCACCCACCGGGGTGCTAAACCGACTGTCGCTGAGTACTCCCCGCCAGCTCTGCTTCTGGCGATCAAATTGCCCCTGCAGACGCACTTCTCCAGCCACCGGTTTCCCTTTCAGGGTTAACGCCAATTGATGTCGACTTTCATCCCCCTGCAAAGTCAGCGCGACGTTATCCAGCTCCAGGCCCGGTTGCGTCATGCCCTGGAGTTCGACAGTCGCCTTACCTTGAAGTTGTTTCCGGCTGTGCAGCAAGGCATCCACCTTTGCGCTATTGATTTGCAACTGCTGCCAGCGCAATTTATCTGCCGTGAGCTGCATATTCAGTTCCGGCTCACTCAACTGGCCCCGCAATTTAATCTGCCCCTGTACGCTCCCTGCCAGTCCTGGCAAAGTGCCCTGCAGTTGCGGTGCATCCAGTTGCAGATCCAGTTTCCATTGTTCCCTGAGAGTGCCATCGGCGCGCAGATGATTTTTGCCCATCTGTACCCGAACATCGTCGACCTGCCAGTGACCCGTACTGTCACCCGCCAGTGCACCCTTTAGCTGCAGTGGTCCCTGCGCCACCGTACCCTGTAATGCCATTTCTGGGATACGCAGTTGCCACTCTCCGTCACGCCAGTGTCCTTCTGTGGCAATATGACCCTGCAGGGTAAACGGCCACTGTGGCCACTGTTTTTTACCATTAACACCACTCAGAGACAGTTTCCCTTTCCAGGCGAGACCCTCGCCCCAGTCCACCTGACCATTAAGCAGGCTCTCACCCTGTAGCGTGGCAACTTTTAACGGCTCGAAAATAAACCGGGTCAGATTGCCACGCCCCTTAACAGAAAGGGTCGCGGCAGGGATCTCCCGGCCCGCAAGATGGCTGCTGAGCACTAACTGATAGTCGGTCGCTTTGCCAGTAAGTTTGATCTGGCTGTCGGAAAGTTTGTACTCACTCTCCCCGGTTAACGGCCACTGTAGCTGTTTACTTTGCCAGGAGAGGGCGAACGGCAAACCGGCAGTACCGGTATCCAGTTGCGCCTGCAGTACCGCCTGGGCCTGACCCTTTAGTTGCATCTGCACTTGCACCTGCTGCTTAGCGGCTCCCTTGATATCCAGAGACAGTGTCTCTCCTGCAAGAGGTGCTTGTGCCAGGGTGGCTGACAATTTCAGCGCCACCGGCCACGCCTGGCTTAAATCCACCTCACCCTGTAAATTGGCCTTCCCCTGTTCAGAGCGCACATCAAGCTTATCGACGCGAATTCGGGATTGCTCTGTACTGCCGCTCAGCGCCAGCTCCGTTATCTGTAACGGTGCAGCATCAGGCTGGATGAAGGATAACTGCTGCGCCCTTAAATCAGGCAACTGAATATCCAACGGTAAAACGATATCGGCCACTTGCGCCAGCAGGGGTTCGGCAAACAGAGGCTGCAGGCGCTGCTGCAGGGAAAGCGTCTCCGGTACCGGTGGCTGTTTTTGTTTCGCAGGCGCGGCCAGGCTGACTTGCAGTTGTTTTATCTGGGTGGCAGCCAGGCTCAGTGTCCGCTGCTGCCATTCGAATCCGGAGCCAAAATGTTGTAATGCGATATGGGTTCCATCAATATCCAGCGCCAAATCATCGACGACTAACCGATCAAGCTGCACAGGATAGGGTAACGCCAATTCCTGTAACGGTTCTGATGGCTTTTTAGCTTCCTGCCCGGCCCCAGGCAGCTCGGCACTGACCACGCTGACCTCAATGCCTTTGCCACTCAGTTGGTTAATACAGAGACGGCTATGTAACATGCAGCGGGCATTGACACTCAGGGAGACCTGTTGCAGCGACAGGGTTAGGCCCGGTT
>JBOFSC010000686.1:0-2961 GCA_051651345.1 Enterobacteriaceae bacterium | reverse complement strand
CGATCACCTGAGGGCCGTTGAGCCCCAGACGGGCCTCCCGGGTCATGATCACTCTGCTGCACAGTGCAGCGGCAATGGACATGCCGCCAAAACAGCCCACTGTTCCGGCAATAATCGCCACCACCGGAACCTTGCGTTGCAGGGAGACGATGGCGGCATGGATATCCGCAATCCCGGCCAGGCCCAGATTCGCTTCCTGTAAACGGACTCCGCCACTTTCCAGCAACAGGACCACCTGAGTGCGCTGTCCGTTATCGTTATCTTCTTCTGCCAGTTCCAGAGCTGCCGCCATTTTGGCCGCAGAGACTTCCCCCATGCTCCCCCCCTGAAACAGCCCTTCAATAGCGGCGATCACCGTCGGGATACCCTGAACGCTCCCTTTGCCGATCACCATGCCATCATCCGTACCCACGACGATGCCTTGGCGTTCCAGCCAGGGGGATGCGATATGCTCCCAGGGCCCCAGCAGTTCACGAAAGCTGCCAGGGTCCAGCAGGGTTTTGACCCGTTCGCGGGCGCTTAACTCAATAAAGCTCTGCTGGTCTGCATGGGGAGAGGGCGCAGTGTCCAGCGATGGCAGCAGACACTGCTGTAAGCGTAATTTGACCATGCCGGGTGTGGCCGCAAAATCATGGATCTCCAGTTGACCTGCCGGTAACGCCATCTGGGCAGAGAGGCGGGTAAAAATATTACGCCATACCTGCTGCTGTCCGTTGGCTGATGTTTGCACTTTAACCGTCAGTTGTCCCTCCTGCGCCGGAGAGTAGATCACCTCCAAATCGCCTGAGGCCACCACCCCCGCCATCTGATGCTGCGTCAGCGGCTGTTGTGCCGGTAACTGCAGGATAAAATTCTCCATGTCTCCCCCTGTTAAAGTCACTACCAACGATGTCGCTACCAACTTATTTTCACCAACTACGAAAGCGTGCCGGTGGCTGATAAAGTCCCCCGGACCACTGCACCAGCTCCGCCATACTTTTCGCGGCTAACAGCGAGCGCGAGGCACGGCTGCGATCAATACCTAAATCCTCCGGGTAAACCAGCAGCCCCTCACGGCGTAGTTGTTGCACCTGGTGGGGCAGGGATTTCAGACCTATCTCTGTGACCCCAGCCACCGCCGCCACCAGCGCTCTGCGCTGTTCAAGGGAGCGGGCCAGATAGAGATACGCGATCCCCTCTTCTGTGACAACATGGGTGACATCGTCGCCATAGATCATCACCGGTGCCAGCGCCATCTGGTTCCCCTGCGCCACCTGCACCGCATCCAGGGTTTCGACAAAGGTCGGTTTGTTTCTGGCCTGGAAGGTTTCGACCATCTGTACCACCAGCTTACGTCCACAGGAGAGCAGTGACTCCTCACGGGCCATATCCAGCCAGGCTTTGGATACATGACGACGGCCATTGGGATTGCTGCCCATATTGGGCGCGCCACCGAAACCGGACAGACGCCCTTTGGTCACGGTGGAGGAGTTGGCAAGTTCATCCATCTGCAGGGTCGAACCGATAAATAGATCGACGGCATACTGTCCTGCCATCTGGCAAAAGGCGCGATTGGAACGCATGCTGCCATCTGCGCCGGTAAAGAAGACATCCGGTCTGGCGGCCATATACTGTTCCATACCCAGTTCACCGCCGAAACTGTGCACACTCTCCACCCAGCCACTCTCAATAGCCGGAATCAGCGTGGGATGGGGATTGAGCGCCCAGTGACGGCAGATTTTGCCTTTCAATCCCAGTTCCTCACCATAGGTCGGCAGCAATAACTCGATGGCGGCGGTATTAAAACCGATTCCGTGGTTGAGGGTTTGTACTTCATGGCGCCCATAGATGCCTTTGATGGCCATCATCGCCATCAGCACATGCAGCGGTTTTATCTGGCGTGGATCGCGGGTAAACAGGGGCTCAATATAAAAGGGGCGATCGGCCTGCACAATACAGTCCACCCAACTGGCGGGAATATCCACGCGCGGCAGATCCGCCGGGTCATCCACAATCTCATTGACCTGAGCGATCACCAGGCCATTTTTGAATGCGGTGGCCTCCAGCAGCACCGGGGTATCTTCTGTACCCGGCCCGGTGTAGAGGTTACCGGCCCGATCTGCGGTGTACGCGGCAACCAGTGCCACTTGCGGGGTGAGATCGATAAACAGGCGTCCATACAGCTCCACATAGGTGTGGATAGCCCCCACCTCTATCAGGCCATCTTCAATCAATTGTGCCATTCGCAGGCTCTGAGGCCCGGAGAAAGAGAAATCCAGCTTTCTGGCAATACCTTTTTCAAACAGAGTCAGATGCTCAGGTCGACTCAGGGTAGGCATGATCATATGCAGATCATGGATTTTTTGCGCTGATAGTTGCGCCAGAGTGCGCGACAGAAAATCCGCCTGCTTCTGGTTATTGCCTTCCAGGACGACTTTATCGCCGGGGCGCAGCAGCAGTTCAAGGACATCGGGCAAGTTTGCGCCGGGAATGACTTTGCCCTGCAACAGAGGGCGGGCGCTTTGCAGGCGGGCTTGTTTATCCCTTTTTCTTCTGTCCCAAACGGGTGGGTCACCGATGTCGACTTTCATGGGAATATCCCTCTTCATTAGGCTTATCCAGAGCAACACTAACATTGGACTGTTGCCTGAGCAACACTGTTAAAACCTGGAGGCTACAAATTTATTACCTATGCAGGCTATAGGAAAATTATTGTTTACATGTTAACTGTATGTTGATAGTTTGATAAAAATAGGATGCGCCATGTTATTCATCGGCTTTAATACACTAATAATAAAGGTGAATCATGACAGAAACCTTAACTGTCCCCGCAAAGATGACGGCCGATGTTCACGCCATTACCGGACTGGATGCCTTGTCCCTTTCCCGGGCTATCCATAGCAGGCAGTTTTCCTGTGTGGAAGTGATGCGAGCCTATCTCACGGCGATCAAGACCTTCAACCCCATCGTCAACGCGATTGT
>JBOFSC010000685.1:0-5870 GCA_051651345.1 Enterobacteriaceae bacterium | reverse complement strand
AGCTACTGAGGCACACAATGATGGTTATTGTGCTCCTCAGCAGTTTGTGCCGCAACTTTTGTCATCATTCGACCATCTTGTCCGGCAGCAGCACGGCGGCGTGCTCATCCAGCACAACGGTCAGATTGGGATGTAATTGTAAAACAGAAGCCGGGACAGCCGGATCAATAGGGCCTGTCAGGGCCTTATTGATAATGGTGGCTTTCTCACTGCCATTGGCGATCAACAGCAGATGCTTAGCCTGCATGATACTGCGGGCACCCATTGTGACAAAACAGTCCGGCATGGGATCAAAGGTACTTTGCAGATTCTGATACCAGGGCTCGGGGATCGGTTGAGTTAAATCCACACGATAGGTGCTCTCTTGCCAGCGGGTGGTGCCGGGCATATTGGCACAAAAATGACCATCGGCACCGATACCCAGCATCATTAGATCCAAGCCGCCCGCATGTTCTATTTGCTGGGCAAAGTGGTGATAATTATCTGTGGTGATGGGATGAATATGGGTTTTCGCGATCTGTGCTGGGGTGAAATAGAGCTGGCTGAGGGAGGTCAGCGTCAGGCCATGTTCCTGACCGACAATGGGTACTTCATCAAAGGTGTAGTAGTGAACATTACTGAAACAATCGTGCTTGCGCAGGGTAGGGGCGAGCAATTCATAAATGCCTCTGGGGGTGCTGCCGGCGGTCAGGGCCATATTGACACGTTTATCCTGACACATTTTGCCCAGCAGAATGGAGGCGGTAAGTTCACACATGGCTTCATAAGTGGTTTCAGTAATGATTTTCATACTGTTTCCTCGTATGTGGTACTTGGGGTATAACACAGAAAACTAACATAAATCCGCCTGACAGGCCAGAGGTTGCGAGGGAGAGATGACGGGACTTGAAGCCTATATCGGCAATACCCCTTTACTGCGTTTGGGGCGTTTGACCGAGGGTTTAAACAGTGAAGTGTGGGTCAAGCTGGAGGGGAATAATCCGGCCGGTTCTGTGAAAGATCGGGCGGCACTGGCGATGATTCAGCAGGCGGAAGGGCGCGGCGAACTCCATCCGGGCATGCATTTGATTGAAGCGACCAGCGGTAATACCGGAATTGCTCTGGCACTGATCTGCGCGCTGAAAGGCTATACACTGCGTCTGATTATGCCATCCAATATGAGTCAGGAACGCCAGGCTGCCATGCGCGCCTATGGGGCAGAGCTGATTTTGGTTTCCCCCCAGCAGGGAATGGAGGGGGCGCGGGATCTGGCCCTGGAGATGCAGCAAAGGGGCGAGGGCTATGTGCTGGATCAATTTAATAATCCGGATAACGCCTGGGCACACTACACCAGCACCGGGCCGGAGATTTGGCAGCAGAGTGAGGGCAGGGTAAGCCATTTTGTGTCCGCGATGGGCACCACGGGCACCATTACCGGGGTCAGCCAATATTTAAAACAGCGTAATCCGCAAATCGAGGTGATCGGGTTACAACCTCAGGAGGGGAGCCAGATTCCAGGTATTCGCCGCTGGGGAGCCGATTATATGCCAGGGATCTACCGTCAGGCTCAGGTGGATCAATTGTGTGATGTCACTCAGGAGGCAGCGGAACAGATGACCCGTTTGCTGGCACGTACAGAGGGCATCTTCTGTGGCGTCAGCTCCGGCGCAGCGGTGGCTCAGGCGCTGCAGGTCGCCAAAGAGAATCCGGGGGCGGTGGTGGTAACGATTATTTGTGATCGGGGTGATCGCGATCTGTCAACGGGAGTGTTTGGTTAGGGACTGAACCCCCTTTCCCACAAGTGGGAGAGGGGATGTCAGGAGAGAGAAAAATAGGGGTTATTTCTCAATACGCATAATCACCGTTTCACCGGCGGTAACTGTGCCGGAGAGCTTGGTGAGCTGCTTGATCTCATCCATATTGGAAATCACAATGGGGGTCAATACCGATTTGGCCTTTGACTGCAGCAGTGGCAGGTCAAATTCGATAATGGTATCGCCTGCCTTCACTTTTTGCCCCTCTTCTGCGATACGTTTGAAACCTTCGCCTTTCAATTCAACGGTATCGATGCCGAAGTGGACAAACATCTCAATACCACTGTCTGACTCAATTGAAAAGGCGTGGTTGGTTTCAAAAATCTTACCAATGGTACCTGCAACAGGAGCGACCATCTTATCGCCGGAAGGCTTGATAGCAACGCCATCACCAACGATCTTCTCTGCAAACACCACATCGGGCACATCTTCAATATTGACGATCTCCCCGGAAAGCGGAGCGATAATCTCTATATCTCCACCGCTTTTTTTGTCATCTGAAACCAGCGCTTTCAGTTTATCAAACAGACCCATGATTTTCTCCTGGCATGATTTTAGGATCGTAATGTAACAGAATCCATGGTTACTTAACAGAGGGCTTTTTCCTTGATGAACTGATCCACCAGGGCCATTAAATCCTCAGCCGTCGGTTGCTTCAGGGCTTGCTCGGCCAGCAACCGGGTATCGCTAAAATGAGCATTGCGGATGATTTTCTTGATGCGCGGGATAGAAATCGCGCTCATGCTGAACTCATCCAGTCCCATTCCCAGCAATAGTAGCGTCGCCCGCTCATCTCCCGCCAGTTCGCCGCACATTCCGGTCCACTTGCCAGCCCCATGGGCGGCATCGATAACCTGCTTAATCAGCAGCAGTACCGAAGGGGCCATCGGGTTGTAGAGATGAGAGATCAGCTCATTACCGCGATCCACTGCCAGGGTATACTGGGTAAGATCGTTGGTGCCGATACTGAAGAAATCCACCTCTTTCGCCAGATGGTGTGCAATCACCGCAGCGGAAGGGGTTTCAATCATCACACCCACTTCAATCCCTTTATCGAATGCTTTGCCTTCGTCTGTCAGTTGCTGTTTCAGCATCTGCAGCTCCTGCTTCAGCACCCGGATCTCTTCTACAGAGATAATCATCGGGAACATGATACGCAGCTTGCCAAACACCGAAGCCCGCAGAATAGCGCGCAGCTGCGTATGTAAAATCTCTTTGCGATCCATGCAGATACGAATGGCACGCCAGCCGAGGAATGGATTATCCTCTTTAGGCAGATTCATATAGGGCAGATCTTTGTCACCACCGATATCCATGGTACGCACGATGACCGCCTGAGTTCCCATCGCTTCTGCCACGGCCTTATAGGCAGCAAATTGCTCCTCTTCGGTGGGCAGGGCATCTCTGTCCATAAACAGAAACTCAGTACGATACAGGCCGACACCTTCAGCACCGTTACGCTCAGCACCAGCGACATCACGCACAGTACCGATATTGGCGCAGATCTCTACCTGATGCCCATCCAGAGTGATAGCTGGCAAATCTTTCAGCTTTGCCAGCTCGGTTTTCTCAGTCAGATAGTTTTGCTGCGCAGTGCGCAACTGTTCGGTGACTTCTGGCTTCGGATTGATATAGATCTGATTATTAAGCGCATCCAGAATCAGAAAATCATCATTTTTGATCTCCTGAGTGGCCCGGCTGGTACCCACAATAGCGGGCAGCTCCAGAGAGCGCGCCATAATGGAGGTGTGGGAGGTACGGCCACCAAGGTCGGTAATAAAACCGAGCACTTTATCCAGATTGAGCTGTGCGGTTTCGGAAGGCGTCAGATCTCTGGCTACCAGAACCACTTCGTCCTGAATAGCTCCGAGATCAATAATCGGCATCCCAAGAATATTTTTTAGCAGACGCTTGCCGATATCACGGACATCTGCTGCTCGCTCCTTCAGGTATTCATCATCGAGTTCTTCCAGAGCACATGCCTGGCCTTCGATGACCTGATGTACAGCAGCATCCGCACTCATTTTATCGGATTTGATCAGGGTGACTATCTCTTGCTCCAGCTCCTCATCTTCCAGCAGCATAATATGCCCTTCGAAGATGGCGGCTTTCTCTTCACCAAGCGTTGCCATAGCTTTGGTGCAAATAGCCTCTAACTGTGTAGCGGCTTTGCTGCGCCCCTCTTTAAAACGGGCGATTTCCCCTTCAGTCTGGCTGCTGCTGATCTTTTTATTGTTAATGACAATAGGATCATCTATAAGCAGCAATGCCTTACCAAAGGCAATACCGGGGGATACTGAAATTCCTGAAATCATAAGTCTGCCTTACTCATTATGATCAGCGATTGCTTTGAGAATAACCATCTGCCTTCACTGTATCACTAAAGACAGATGTGGATACTTTAGTTACAGCGGTATCTTACTCTAACTCAGCCATCAATTTGACCAGATGTTCAACCGCGGGTTGTGCATCATCCCCTTGTGCAGAGATGGTGACGCTGGTTCCCAGAGTCAGACCCAGAGTTTGCAATTTGAACAGGCTCTTGGCGCTGGCGCTTTTACCATTGGCAGTCACTGTGATATCAGAAGCAAAGTTTTTAGCCTCTTTAACAAACTGAGCGGCAGGGCGGGTATGCAAACCGTTAGGTGCAGTAATAGTAACATCTTGTTGATACATAGGATTCCTCTTTTTATCAAATTTTACTGTTATCTGTCGGGTTTATTCATTGCGTTATCATAGCTGATTTCCACATCAAACCCTATGGCACATTATGCACCCAGAGAAGGGTAAATGTAAAAAATCGATTCAGCTATTTACGTAGCCAAGAAGCGCAGTGAATTTATGGTTGTCTGAATACTAAAGTTACCGACTAAAATCAATCGGCGTACAGGGGAAAAGTTGAACCAGATCACAAAAAAACCACTCCGGAGAGTGATTTTTTTGTCTGGCTATCCTGTTATCAGGATTGGGCAAACAGAGCGGTGCTCAGATAGCGTTCCGTGGCGGAGGGCAAAATCACCACGATATTTTTATCCGCAAACTCCGGTAGCTGATTGAGTCGCAGCGCAGCAACGACAGCGGCACCGGAAGAGATACCGCCCAGAATACCC
This sequence comes from Enterobacteriaceae bacterium, assembly GCA_051651345.1. Lineage (GTDB taxonomy): Bacteria > Pseudomonadota > Gammaproteobacteria > Enterobacterales > JBOFSC01 > JBOFSC01. Next base: position 967 of record JBOFSC010000685.1, on the reverse strand, counting down.
TCTTCCTGCAACAGCCGGTGGGTCATGGCGATGGCCTCTTCACTGCTGACTTGTTCCACCCGGTCCAGCAGAGTTAAATCGAGGTTACCCGGTATAAAACCGGCACCAATGCCCTGGATTTTATGGGGAGCAGGCTTCACTTCGGCCCCGGCCAGGGTCTGGCTGATAACGGGGGATTCACTGGGCTCCACCGCGACCGAAACAATGGCTTTCCCTTTCTCCTGTTTCAGATAGCGTGATACGCCGGTAATGGTGCCACCGGTGCCGACACCGGCAACAAATAGATCGATATTGCCTTCGGTATCCTGCCAGATTTCTGGTCCAGTGGTATTAAAGTGGATTTCAGGGTTAGCCGGATTACTGAACTGCTGCAGTAAAATGGTATTGTCCGGATCAGCGGCCACCAACTCTTCAGCACGGGCAATAGCGCCTTTCATTCCCTTAGCCCCTTCAGTGAGCTCCAGATGGGCGCCCAGGGCTTTGAGTAATTGGCGACGCTCCAGACTCATGGTTTCGGGCATGGTCAGCGTCAGCGAGTAGCCACGGGCAGCGGCGACAAAGGCCAGGGCGATACCGGTATTGCCACTGGTCGGTTCGACGATTTTGCCACCGGGTTTTAAAATACCGCGTTTTTCCGCGTCCCAAATCATATTGGCACCGATACGGCACTTAACGCTGAAACTGGGGTTACGTGATTCGATCTTGGCCAGAATACGGCCATTACCGATACGATTCAGACGTACGAGAGGAGTACGGCCTATCGTTTGAGAGTTATCCTTGAAAATCTGGCTCATAATATAGGGGTTCCTTAAGCGTAATTATTCTGTTGATATACGTAGGATCTTTAGGATCAACCAACTGATAACGATAGAAAAAATGACGTATTTTTAGAAAAAAGAGTGGAAAGTGTGCTGTGATCATGATCAAATGATCATTCGCCAAAACAACCAACACAACCAACACAACC
>JBOFSC010000684.1:0-4879 GCA_051651345.1 Enterobacteriaceae bacterium | reverse complement strand
CAGTGCCATTAACGATGAGGCGTTGACCCGCCGTTATGCGGAGATTATCCGTCAGGAATATCGCATGCTGGGGATATCGCAGGCGCTTTCTCCTATGGTGGATCTGGCCGTTGAGCCACGCTGGGGTAGGATGGCGGGTACTTTTGGCTCCCATCCGGACCAGGTAAGACGAATGGTTTATGCCTATATCGACGGGATGCAAAATGGGACTCAGGGTCTGCATCAGGGCAGTGTCAGTGCAGTGGTAAAACATTGGGTTGGCTACGGTGCGGCCGATCAGGGATTTGACAGCAGCAATAGTTATGGCAAATACGCCATGGTGAGCGAAAAAACTCTGGAGCAGCATATTGTGCCCTTTACCGGGGCGTTTGTGGCCGGGGTTTCCGCTGTGATGCCGGCTTACTCTATTCTTAAGGACCTGCGCTTCAACGGCGTGTCTGTTGAACAGGTAGGTACGGCTTTTAACCGTTATCTGCTGCAGGATCTACTCAGAGAGCGTAATGGTTTCCGGGGCGTTATCATCAGTGACTGGGCCATCACCACGGATTGTGTTGGCGCCTGTCTCAACGGATATCCGGAGGGTAAGCCCTTCGAGCCCCGCGATATTGGGATGCCATGGGGCGTGGAGACGCTAACTCAGGCGCAACGCTTTGCCAAAGCCATTAACGCCGGGGTGGATCAATTTGGCGGGGTGACCGATCCCACCTCTATCATGGTGGCGGTTAAATCTACAGCAATCACTGAGTCTCAGGTGGATAGCGCAGTACAGCGTTTGCTGGAAATAAAATTTGCTCTGGGATTGTTTGATAACCCTTATGTAGATGAACAGAAAGCGGCCACGCTGCCCAGAGCGGAGTGGCAGGCTCAGGCGGATCAGGCACAACGAGATTCACTGGTTCTGCTCAATAACAGAGACAAGATCTTACCCCTGAAGGTGGGAACCCGGGTCTGGTTGCAAGGGGGGATCGATACGGATGCGATCAGAGCGGTAGGGTTGCAGGTGGCGCTGCGGCCTGAAAATGCGGATGTTGCCATCGTGCGCCTTAATGCTCCCTTTGAGCAACCCCATAAAAACTATTTTTTTGGCAGGATATATCCTGAGGGCTCACTGGCATTTTCTGCAGAGGATCCGAAATACCAAACAGTACTCAGGCTCAGTGAACAGATGCCGACGATTGTGACGGTGTATCTCGACCGGCCCGCCATTTTGACGACGTTGCGTGATAAAGCGGCGGTGCTGATTGCTAACTTTGGTGTCAGCGATAAAGTGTTGTTGCAGGCATTGATGGCGGAGACCGCTTTTCGCGGTAAATTGCCACTGCCTTTGCCCGCATCGATGAAAGACGTTGTGGCGGGTTATGGCGAGCAGCATCCGCCACTCTATCCCCTGGGGTTTGGTTTAAGCCGTTAGGTACTATGGCGCAGCTTAAATTCCAGCTCCAGTTGCTCCAGTGTACGGCCTTTGGTTTCCGGCACATGGCGGTAAATAAACAGCAGACCCATCAGACAGATGATGCCGTAAAGGGCGAAACTGCCCGCCGCCCCCAGAGAGGCATTGAGGAAGGGGAAGGTGTAAGTCAGGGCAAAACAGGCTGACCACAGAGCAAAGGTGGCCACAGACATGGCCATTCCTCTGACCTTATTGGGGAAAATTTCCGACAACAGCACCCAAGTGACGGGAGCCAAGGTCATAGCATAGATAGAAATCGCCATCAGCACCAGAATCAGTACCGGCAGGCCCATAATGTTTTGCGAATAGGCCAGCGCTATCAGGGCATAAATTAGGGTCAGGCCACCGGCACCCAGCAGCATCAGACGTCGTCTGCCGATTTTATCCACCAGCGGCAATGCCACCAGGGTGAACAGCAGATTTATTACGCCTGTGGCCACAATCGATTTCAGGGTGTCATTGATATCAAAGCCTGCGGAGGCGAAAATTTCCTGGGCATAGTTGAAGATGACATTAATACCACACCACTGCTGGAAAATCGCCAGAACGATACCGATAAACAGAACTGGTTTGACATCACCATGGAGCAGAGCAGAGAAGGAGACTTTACGGTGTTCACTGCTGAGAGACTGTTTGATCTCTTCCAGGGTCTGTTGGCTATAGGCGTGATCGCCAATTTTGTTCAGGGTTTTTTGGGCCCGCTCCAGCTTACCGGCTTTCACCAGCCAACGGGGAGATTCCGGAATAAAAAACAGACACAGAAAGAAAATCAGCGCAGGTACGATACCGGCACCGAACATATAGCGCCAACCGAATTGACCATTCCAGCTGTTGGCAATCTCAGCCAAAGTGGCCTGGCTGGTCACGGGTTGGGCGATCAGCAGATTGATCAACTGAGCCGACAGAACCCCCAGCACGATAGTGAGCTGATTGATCGCCACAAAGCGTCCGCGCTGGCTGGCGGGGCTCACCTCAGCAATATAGACCGGTGACAGGGCGGAAGCCAGACCAATAGCGAAGCCGCCCAGGATACGAAACGCGATAAACATCTCGTAATTGCTGGCGACAGCAGTGCCCCATGCGCAGATAATAAACAGAACGGCGGTAATAAACAGTGGGATTTTGCGACCATACTTATCGGAGAGTGAGCCTACGACCATCGCACCGAGAATACAGCCCAGCAGCGCAGAGCTCATCGCCCATCCCGATTGTGCAGGGTCAGTAATATTAAAATGCGCTTCATAAAAAGGCTTGGCCCCGCCGATAACGACCCAGTCATAGCCAAACAGAAAACCTCCGCAGGCGGCAATAAGACAAAAGCCCCACAGATTTTTTATGTTGGCTGGTTGAGTAGCAGTGTTCATCTGACCCCCGTTATTGATAATGAATAACGATATACCCAAAGACGATGGGTATATCTGATGCGTGACAATAGCAGTCTAATGGGCCTGAGAGCGGGATATCGTCGCGTGTATCACAGCATTAGTAAACAACTTTAACTTAAATGACTTTTTCTTATCCTGATTAAAGTGAAACAGAGCGTAACGGGTTATTTCATGATGCTTAAAAGTTAAAGTATCTTCCCGGTTAACTTGATAGGATTCACAAAGAAGAGAGTGCTGGCTGGCTATACTGACAACAATTTTTCAAGAATCGAGGTGAGGAAGATGGGTGCTCGTCTGAAGGATAAATGTGCCATTGTGACCGGTGCGGCCCAGGGGATCGGTGCGGCCATCGCGACGCTATTTGCCGGGCAGGGTGCCCGGGTGTTACTGGCGGATAAGCAGTATCACAAGGCGGAGCAGTTGGCCCGAACATTGAGCCAAAGCAGTGGTGTAACCTGTTTGGCTATGGAGGTGGATGTCAGCCAGCCGGATTCGGTCAGGGAGATGGTGGCTACGGCAATCACTCAATTCGGGCGTGTTGATATTCTGATCAATAATGCGGGTATCAATGTGTTTAATGATCCCTTACAGCTGAGCAGTGAGGAGTGGCATCGCTGTTTTTCCGTGGATCTGGAAGGGGTCTGGCACTGTTGTCAGGCGGTATTACCCTCCATGCTGGCGCAGCAATATGGACATATTGTTAATATCGCGTCAGTACACGGCCATAAGATTATCGCGGATGCCTTCCCCTATCCGGTGGTTAAACACGGGCTGATTGGTATGACCAAAGCCCTGGGTATCCAGTATGCGGCGCAGGGGATTCGGGTGAACTCGATTTCACCCGGGCTGATTATGACCCCCATTGCCCAGGCCTATTTCGACAGTTGTCCGGACCCTCAGGCAGAGCAGCAACGACAGGCGGAGATCCTGCCCTGTAAACGTATCGGTACCCCGGAAGAGGTGGCTTATACTGCGCTCTTTTTAGCGTCTGATGAAGCCAAATTTATCAATGCCAGCGATATCCTGATCGATGGTGGCCGCAGTCAGGTCTATTGCGATGCCGTGTGACGGGAGGGGACAATGAAGATTAAGGTAGCCCTGGCAAGCGCTTGTGAGGTGGCAGAGAGCCCGTTGTGGTGTGAGCTCACCCGGCGTCTCTATTTTGTCGATATTATCAACCAGACCCTGTTTATCTATTGTCCTGAAAGTGGTCAGGCACAACAGATGGCGCTGCCTTGTCTCACCAGTGCGCTGGCCCTGACGGATAATCCTGAGATCCTGTTACTGATTTCTGATGAAGGCATATTGACCTTTTCCCTGGCGCAAGCGCGGGTTACGGGCAAACTGTGTGACTATCCGGAGAAAAGGGGGATCAGCCGCAGCAATGAAGGTATGGTTTCTCCGGGGGGCGATCTCTATTTCGGAACTATGAGCCTGGATAATCAGCCGTTGGCGGGCAACTGGTATCGGTTTGAGCAGCGCACACGGCAACTGCATAAAATCGGGGCCCCGGTGACTATCGCCAACACTCTGTGCTGGCATGGGGATTATCTCTATTTCGCCGATTCTGCCCAGGGGACGATTTATCGCACCAGGGACGAGATGCAGGAGAGGGAGATCTGTGTCCAGGTGCCGCAGGGCTCGCCAGATGGTTCAACTATTTGTGCTCAGGGGAGATTATGGAATGCACAGTGGGGTGCCAGTCAGGTGGCCTGTTATGAAGATATTGGCGACAGTTTTCGCTTAAGTCACACCATTCCGTTGCCGGTGCTGCAACCGACCAGTGTCGCTTTTGGCGCTGCTGAGTTATCGACGCTGTTTATTACCAGTGCCCGATGGGGGCTGGAAGCGCCGGACCGCTATCAGGGTAATCTGTTACAAATAGAGGGCGCAGGGCAGGGCAGATTGGCGCAGAGGTTTAGGTTGGGGTAATGATCCTCCCCTGTTAATGCATAGGAATCTACACAAAAAGGGGAGCTGGTTAATTCCCCTCCGTGGAGGGGTGGCGCGCTAGCGCCGGGGTGGTTAGTACGCCAGAACATCA
>JBOFSC010000683.1:0-1501 GCA_051651345.1 Enterobacteriaceae bacterium | reverse complement strand
TTTTTTGCGACTCATGGTCAACGAGCTCATCCCAGGCGAGATCAGAAAAGTATGTTGCTATCGTTAGGTCTTAGTATTTACCCTGTAATGAATTAAAGGTACATCAATGTGTTATGAGCTTAAGTACCTACATATGTAGAGAGGATAGGCTTTCGGATACAGCGCACCCAACAGTGGGGGAGTGATATAGCCAAGTGTAAAAAGAGGTTTAATATTCTCTCCTGAATCGGGATGGTGTCGGCCATCCACATCAATAAAGTTAACCTGCACCTGTCCATCTTTGAGTGTTTGCACGGCGAGATTATCAGGCTTGATATCTCTTAAAAAGATCCTGTTTTCATGCAGTGTCTCTAAATCACTGAGCGCCCGTCTGAATGCATCAGCTGAAATGGTTTTGTCACTTAATGGGGTACCCGCATTAGGTGCGATCATAAGTGTTTTACTCTTGTTAACCACTGCACCATATTTTACGGTGGGTAAATTTAACCTGTCGAGATCGCTATCATCTACAGTGGCCTCTTTGGAAAAATCAGTGTCATCGCCGACCGGTACCAGAGCGACAAAGCTTTTGTCCTGAGTTGCTAATGCTTTAAAGGCTCCGGACGCAGGCTCATCGGGTGGCGTGACCGGCGTATGTAACACGGGGCCGAGTTTTTGGGTATTGACCCAAAATTCAGTAGGGCCATTAAGCGCCGCTAGGTTGCTGCCCTGATATTTTTTTCGGGCATAGGCCAATCCTTTGTCTTGCGCCTGCTGAATCAGTTGATTTTGATACTCCTGATGTTTTCTGAAAGCGTTTTGGATCATGACTGCCGCTCTGTTTCTGGCTTTTTCATCACCTGGGGCTGACTTCGGGGTTTCAACTTTGGCTGGTGTTGTGGCGGCTGCGGTGAAATAAGCCTCATCTTCAGTGAAGGCATCATTTTTAAGATCCTCTACATTGACATATAAAGGCTCATCTGGCACTTCCCATTGGTAATGCCCCGGATTAATGACTTTACTTAAAACTGCATTGGTGAGGATGGCATGTTTCATATCATCATATTGGATATGACCGATAGCCACGGGCTTCTCTTTGCCATCTCTGGTAGTTAATTCCATAAGACCACTGGCATCCTCTTCCAGATAGACCAATCGATCACAAACATATAATTTAACGCAGCGCCGTCCGGTGTCAGGATCAGGCCGCGCATCAACAATTTTAGTGGCCAGCTCCTCAGCAAAGTGGCTGACGATCACCTCTTTTAGCGCTTTTTTTTCCGCAAGCTTACCGCCTGAAAGAAAATTAAACAGATTAATCACTGCATTTTTTATTCTTTGCAGAGCAGGTGACAGTTCTTTCTCTTGTTCTGCTAATCCAGCTTTATACGTAGGATCTTTAGGATCAACCAACTGATAACGATAGAAAAAAATGACGTATTTTTAGAAAAAAGAGTGGAAAGTGTGCTGTGATCATGATCAAATGATCATTCGCCAAAACAACCAACACAACCAACACAAC
>JBOFSC010000682.1:0-2778 GCA_051651345.1 Enterobacteriaceae bacterium | reverse complement strand
TGTTCGAGTTGATGGAACAGGCTGGCAGCGACCATTTCAGGCTGATGAGCCAACGCTATCTCCGGGGAGAGCAACCGATATAGGCTCTCCTCTACCAGGAAAAACGAACGCCCATATTACCACCGACAGAGTCGCGACTTTGGCCGCCAATATTGGTGGTATAGTTCAGGGAGACATAGACACTGCTGTACTGCGACAGCATCCCCGTCACCCCAACCCCTGTCTGAGCGGCAGTGCTGTTATTGATGCCCTTAAATGTGGTCTTACCTGAAAAACTCGTTTTTTCCTCAGCACCAAAATCTTGCAGCAGATCCGCCCGCAAATAGGGCATCCACAAGATCTTATCCGGCTGGTGTTTGCTCTGCATCCGCACACCGGCTCTCGCCTGAAATTGATCTCTGTCGGGAAAAGAGACATTCGCCATGCCATCACGTAAATTTTTCAGAGCAAGTTTTTGCCAGGTCAGTTGTGCCTGAGGCTCCACCGTTAACCGGGGCGACAGATAAAAGGGATAACCACTTTCCACAGAAAGCGCCGCGCCATAACCATGGGTAGAGGCACTCAGACCTCTTGATGAACGGGTACGCACATGGAGTGAGTTAATCTGCAGGGTCGTGTCGGTATACCACCCTGTCGGTCCGATATGGGTCCAGTAACTGCCGATACTATAGATATCCGCTTTTAAGGTCCCTGCGCGAGCATCAGGAAAACCCAGGATAAAGCATCCACATCCCCATCTGCCCGGCTATATCCCATCATCAGACCATAATAGTTGCTGTGATCGTGGCGATTATGGCCGCGATATAACTCCTGACCGAACTGGAAACCACCTATACCACCATCAAATTTCTGTTGGCTCTCCCCTTTTTGCTTCCAGGACATCCCCCAGCCACGCACCCATTTATCGGCCACTTTGTCAGATGCAGTCACCACTTGCTGTTCTCCCTGACGCTCATGGAACGTCCCCGTCAGTCTCCAAATCATCTCTTTGAGTACCATGGGAATTGCGCTATAAAGCGGGGCTTCAGGTCGATATAACACCACCGGCGCACTCAGATTGGTGGGGGTTGCCGGGGAGTTCGGTGCCAGGGTAGGAACATCTGCCGGGTCCAATATAGAGCGCAAATACCAGTCGTAATCTGTCGACGGACCGTACAGGCTAACATCCGGCTTGGCCCCCTGGAACAGATAATAGGCGTAAGGACCGGCACTGGCATATCCCTCTTTCAACTGGAAGGCGTTGGCCTGGCTGATACCGCCATTGATAAAATGGATAATATTAATGCCATTGCCGGTGGTTTTACCTCCTGCCCCACCCGCATTGGCAACAGTGATCTCGGTGGTACCGGTAACCGTTCCTCCATTAATGATCAACTGGTCTGTCACCGAGTTATCTGATACCAGCGCGGCCTGCATATGAATAGCGGCATTCTGCTGCGCACTATAGTTGCCCTGCAGGGTGAGGGTATTCCCGGCACCGCTGCCCGCCAGTTGAATCACACCTTGTTGTGTCAGGTTGCCGACAATCGTTAAATTACCGGTACCACTACTTTGCATGCCCGTAAAGGCATTACCGGCACTGAGTGTCCCTTGATTGTTGATATCGGCGGTGATGGTGCCATAGCCACCCAGGGTATTATTGTTGCCCACCGCGAAAGTACCACCGGTCACAGCCAGGCTGGCGGAAGTGTGGCTGGCATCACCAATCCCAAGGGCACCACCAGCGAAATTAAGCGCGCTGTCGGCCAGCGTATTGGCACCGTTGAGGATCAGAACGCCACTATTAATATTTAATGTGGAGACGCCACTTAATGCGCTATTGATGGTCCAGGTACCACTCTCCTGTTTGGTCAGTGTCTGCCAGTGAGTATATTTAGACCAGTCCAGAGTAGCGCTTCCTGTACCATTTAAGGTCAGCAGGTTAGTCCCGAGTCCTCCGTTTACTGTGCCAGAAATCACAGAAGTGGTGTAAAGATTCAGGGTATCGTTACCATCACCAAACTGTAAGTCACCAATCATCGTCCCTTTATTGGTGACAATAAGATAATTGCTGGCATTGCCATTCATACCAAAAACGGTATGCGGCGATTGTAGGGTGCCCGCCTGGATAACACCGGTTTCATTATTAATTAGAGTATTCCCCCCAGCCCCAGTGGTAAATTCAAACCAAATAGGGGGGGTGACATCGCTAATAATGGTACCACTGTTGGTTATCGTGTTCCCTTGCCCCATCGGATTGATTGCCTCTGCACTCCCTGCCCCCTTTGAATAAACTGTTGCACCTTGCTCAATAGTTAATGTTGTATTATCTCTGAAGTCGATCGTATTACCGCCCGAGCCATAATTACCATAAGTAAAACTACTGTCATTCTGCACGAGTGCACCACTTTTTATAATGATGGTGGCGTTATCCTTCAGACTGATAGCCTCAGCATCTCCCAATATAATCTGTGCCCCAGGACCAATGGTCAGATTGATCCCCGAAGCAGTTCCTGGCCCTGAGCCTATGGTATCGGTCCAGGTTGAAGTATCATCACAAGACCAGGTGGTAGAGGTCAGTGTACAGGCAGCCTGTACCGGACTATGCCGAAGTGAAAAACTCAGCAGAAAAGTGACAATACAAGATATTGAAATAACCTTTAATCATATGTAGGTACTTAAGCTCATAACACATTGATGTACCTTTAATTCATTACAGGGTAAATACTAAGACCTAACGATAGCAACATACTTTTCTGATCTCGCCTGGGATGAGCTCGTTGACCATGAGTCGCAAAA
>JBOFSC010000681.1:0-3537 GCA_051651345.1 Enterobacteriaceae bacterium | reverse complement strand
AGGAGAACAGGCCGCAGCCCAAAAACTGTGGCGCAAAAAGCAGTACTGGCAACATTTTGCCGCCAGACTAAATGCCAGTTTTCGTCTCAATCCCTCTGTGCGACAGCTGGCACAGGAGCAGACCATCATCTGCCGCTGTGAAAATATCACCCTGGGCCAGTTGCAAGGGTTAAACCACTGGCGCCAGGGCAAACTGCTGAGCCGCTGTGGTATGGGTGCCTGCCAGGGTAAAATCTGTGGCCCCATCGCCGAACAACTGCTGGGCTGGGCAGCGCCTGGCCCTCGTCAACCCCTGTTGCCAGTACGGCTGGATACTCTGGCAGGGGAGTAATCATTAGCAGCACTGTGCTGATTTCGCCTTTGCTGTCAGCGAAATCCATCAAGCGTCTTCAGGTCAAATTAGCGATGCTGGCTGGCAAATAACGCACTATTGACGGGAGCTGTTGTTATGGATTTTTCTGAGCCGCATCGCATTCATATTATCGATTCACATACCGGTGGTGAGCCCACCCGTATGGTGGTTTCCGGTTTTCCCCTTTTGCCGCAAACTTCCCTGGCAGAGCAACGTGACTATATGCATAACCACCTCGATCAGTGGCGTCAGGCGTTGATACTCGAACCCCACGGACATGAGGGGATCGTCGGCGCTCTGTTATGTCCGCCACAAAAAGCGGAGGCCTGTTGCGGGGTGATTTTTTTTAACAACAGTGGCTATCTGGGTATGTGTGGTCACGGCACTATCGGAGTGATCCGATCTCTGGCTTACCTTGGACGTATTACCCCAGGCGAGCATCTGCTGCAAACCCCTGTTGGCGATATTGTCACGCAATTGCACGACGATGGCAGTGTGACGGTACGCAATGTGCCCGCTTATCGCTATCGTCGCCAGGTGGCGGTGGAGGTGCCCGGATATGGTCAGGTCTGTGGCGATATTGCCTGGGGAGGAAACTGGTTTTTCCTGGTGGAGGATCACGCTATTACCCTGAATCTGCGAGAGGTGGAGCGCCTGACAGACTATTGTTGGACTATTCGCCAGGCGCTGGAGCAGGCCGGTATTACGGGTAAAGAGGGCGCAGTGATCGACCATATCGAACTCTGTTGCGCTGATAAGGCGGCGGATAGTCGCAATTTTGTCCTCTGTCCTGGTCAGGCTTATGATCGCTCACCCTGTGGCACCGGCACCAGTGCCAGACTGGCCTGTCTGGCGGCAGATGGCAGGCTGGCACCGGGTGTTATCTGGCGTCAGGCCAGTATTACCGGCAGTGAATTTCAGGCCTGGTATAGCGACGGGGAGGAGGGGATCACCCCTTTTATTCGTGGCAGAGCGCATCTGTGCAGTGACAGCCAGTTGTTGATTGAGCCGCAGGATCCCTTTGCATGGGGCATCTGTTGATGGCGGGGGAGCAAACAGAGCGTGCCGATATGCTGATTATCGGCGGCGGCATTATAGGTGCCTGCTGCGCTTATTCTCTGGCACAACGGGGCTATCAGATCCTGGTGGTGGATGATGAACAGGGGGGTGCAACGGCGGCGGGAATGGGGCATCTGGTCTGTATGGATACTTTGCCTGCCGAGTTGGCACTGTGCCGCGACTCGCTGCAACGCTGGGCGCAACTGACCCCCCGGATGCCTGCACAATGTGCCTGGAGCCAGTGTGGCACACTCTGGCTGGCCGCCGATGAGGCGGAGATGGCGCTGGCAGAGCAGAAACAACACAATTTACGCCAGGAAAATATTGCCAGCCAATTGCTGACGCCAGGGCAGTTATATCAGCGCGAGCCTCTTTGACGGGCGGGACTGGCAGGGGCGCTGTATGTCCCTGGTGATAGTATTTTATATGCTCCCTCTGCAGCCCGCTGGTTACTGCAATGCGTTAGCGACCGTGTCCGACTCTGCTCTGGTACGGTGGTTGCTATTGAAGAGAGCCATTTGCGACTGGCCGATGGCAGGCGACTGTTTGCACCGCAGATCATCGTGGCGAATGGTCTGGCGGCAACGCATTTGCTGCCAGAGTTGCCGCTCTATGGCAAAAAAGGCCAGCTGGCGATTACGGATCGCTATCCTGCCATGGTGCGTCACCAACTGGTGGAAATAGGCTATGCTGCCGGAACCCATAATAAAACAGCGGATTCCGTCTCTTTCAATGTACAACCGCGCCCGACAGGGCAACTGTTAATCGGCTCGTCGCGTCAGTTACAGTACAAGGATAACGCCCTGGATCTCCCTCTGTTGCGCCAGATGTTACGCCGCGCCCGGGATTATCTGCCCGCAGCAGGAGAGATAAATATTATCCGCAGCTGGACAGGCGTGCGCGCTGCAACGGCGGATGGTTTACCGATTATCGCGCCTCATCCCTCCCGAACAGGGCTATGGCTGGCGGTGGGGCATGAAGGTTTGGGAGTTACCACCGCGCCTGGTACGGGTGAGTTGCTGTGTGCCCTGATAACGGGAGAGACGCCCTCCCTGGCTGCAGAATCCTATGCGTTACAACGGCCTTCGTTGATAGAATAAGCGACGGTATATGGAAACTTTCATGCGAGCCGATATAACATAGGGGAAAGGACAACCGCATCGGAGAGGAAAGTATGTCGTTTTCGCATGAATTAATTCTGATTTACACCACTTACCTTGTCGCAACTGCCAGCCCTGGACCAAGTAATATGGCCATTATGGGGACGGCAATGCAAAAGGGCCGTGGTGCAGCATTGGCGGTGGCTGGTGGTATTATTAGTGGTTCTATGCTGTGGGCATTGCTGGCCGCTTGCGGTGTGCTAACCGTGCTGGTGACCTTTGCACAGTTACTGATCGTTTTAAAGATTGGCGGCGGTTTGTATCTGCTATGGCTGGCATTTAAATCAGGTAAATCTGCACTATGCCGCTCTAATCCCAGCGAGTTTAAAGCCAGCAATGGGAGAGTCGTGTATGGCAGGCTGTTTCGTCAGGGGATACTGATGCATGTTAGCAACCCCAAAGCTATCCTCACCTGGGTGGCTATTATGTCTGTTGCGTTCAAACCGGACATGGCAGTCTCTACTTTGCCCATGCTTATGTTCGGCTGCGCAGCTATCAGTGTGGTGGTGTTCTGTGGCTATGCGTTGCTGTTTTCTACCGCAGTAATGAGCGCATTTTATCGTCGTATTCGCCGCGGGTTTGATGCGCTACTAGCGTGCTGCTTCGCGATTGCAGGCCTAAAACTTGTGTTTAGTCGTAGTTGAGGTGAGTTTTCCTTGTTCATTACCACACCATTGGTTTGTAACGTCGGTTTCTGACACTGAGCTGCCCACACAGGAGGTCTCTTTGGGGCAGCTAAGAGCGAGGAGCGGACGTTGTTCTTCTATTGATCGTGGCGATTCAAATTACTCGGTTGTACGAAGCAGTTTAATGTCATTAGACATTATTGCAGTGAGGTGTTTAGTAATCTGTTCTACAGGCCAGTCCCACCATGCTAATTTTTCCAATTCGGATATTATTTCATCTGAAAATCGTTTCTTAATCACTTTTGCAGGATTACCACCGACAATGGTATAAGAGGGGACG
>JBOFSC010000680.1:0-3612 GCA_051651345.1 Enterobacteriaceae bacterium | reverse complement strand
AGCTATTTATACCCGCTGTTTTTTCGAGCATAGCAAACTATTTTCTTGACCAGTAACACACATTTGGTGTTCGTTAATTTTCGTTTTGTGCAATTAACGTTACATTTAGTGGTGTCTTGCATCCGTCGAAAAGGTGCTGTTATGAAGCAGAATTCTCCTTCTCTTATGAATCAATGTATTGCTGAGTTACTCGGTACGGCTCTTTTTGTATTTTTCGGTATTGGTTGTGTGGCGGGTTTGTTGATTGCCGGTGCCAACTACGGACAGTGGGAGATCAGTGTGATCTGGGGGCTGGGTGTCGCTCTGGCGATTTATCTGACCGCTGGCGTATCTGGTGCCCACCTCAACCCTGCTGTTACTTTGGCATTATGGCTGTTTGCCTGCTTTGACCGCCGCAAGGTGCTGCCCTATATCGTCGCACAGATGATCGGCGGTTTTTGTGCGGCTGCGCTGGTCTATTTTCTCTATCAACAGGTTTTTATTCACCTGGAGCAGGTAGAGCATATTACCCGGGGATCGCTGGAGAGCCTGGCTCAGGCCAGAACCTTTTCCACTTACCCCAATGCGTTTATCAGTGTGGAGCGGGCCTTCGTCGTGGAGATGGTGATCACGGCCATCTTGATGTGCCTGATCCTGGCATTGACCGATGATGGTAATGGCATTCCCCGTGGACCACTGGCACCTTTGCTGATCGGTTTATTGATAGCGGTGATCGGCGCTTCTTTTGGTCCGTTAACCGGTTTTGCTATGAATCCGGCGCGGGATTTCGGTCCGAAACTGTTCGCTTATCTGGCCGGCTGGAAAGATATAGCCCTGACAGGTGGTCGGGATATCCCCTATTTCCTGGTGCCGCTGATTGCACCTTTAGTGGGGGCTTGTCTGGGCGCTTGTGGATATCGCCATTTGATCGGCAAACATCTTCCTTGTGATGTCTGTGAAGTGAAAGAGAATCAGAGCAGTTCCGTTACGGAACTTTAATTCTTCACGATAACAGGTGCAAGTCGGATACCACCCTTTACGTTAGCAGGATTTTTAATATGACAACGGAACAAGGCTATATCGTTGCTCTTGATCAGGGTACCACCAGTTCAAGAGCCGTCGTACTGGATCATGACGCCAATGTGATCAGCGTGGCCCAGCGGGAGTTTAAACAAATTTACCCCCATCCCGGCTGGGTGGAACATGATCCTATGGAGATTTGGGCAACGCAGACCTCCACGTTGGTGGAGACGCTGGCACAGGCGGGCATCAGTGCAGATCAGGTGGCAGCGATTGGGATCACCAATCAGCGTGAGACCACCATTGTCTGGGATAAAGCGACGGGAAAACCGGTCTATAACGCCATCGTCTGGCAGTGTCGTCGCACGGCGGATATTTGTGAGGGGCTGAAAAAGAAGGCCAACCTCGAGGAGTATATTCGCCATAACACCGGGCTGGTAGTGGACCCTTACTTCTCCGCAACCAAGTTGAAATGGATTTTGGATCATGTTGAAGGTGCCCGGACGCGCGCGCAAAACGGAGAGTTGCTGTTTGGTACCGTAGACAGCTGGCTGGTATGGAATATGACCCAGGGCAAGGCGCATGTGACCGATTATACCAATGCCTCCAGGACCATGCTGTTCAATATCCATCAGCTGGACTGGGATCAGCGTCTGCTGGATGAACTGCAAATCCCGAGGGCGATGTTACCTGAGGTTCGTCCCTCGGCAGAGATCTACGGTAAAACCAATATCGGGGGGAAAGAGGGAACGTGGATCCCGATTGCCGGTATGGCGGGGGATCAGCAGGCAGCCCTGTTCGGGCAGTTTTGTGTCGAACCCGGTATGGCAAAAAACACCTACGGCACAGGCTGCTTCTTGCTGATGAATACCGGACAGGAGGCGGTGCGCTCTGACCATGGCCTGCTAACGACCATCGCCTGTGGCCCCAAAGGAGAGGTGAATTACGCTCTGGAAGGGGCGGTATTTATGGGGGGCGCGTCCATTCAGTGGCTGAGAGATGAGTTAAAGTTGATCAGTGATGCCACGGACTCTGAATATTTTGCCAATAAGGTTAAAGACACCAATGGCGTCTATGTGGTACCTGCTTTTACCGGATTAGGTGCGCCCTATTGGGACCCTTATGCCAGAGGGGCGATTATGGGCCTCAGTCGTGGTGCCAATGCCAATCATATTATTCGGGCCACCCTGGAATCCATCGCTTATCAGACGCGGGATGTGCTGGATGCCATGCAGGCTGATGCCACTACCCGCCTGAGTACCCTACGGGTCGATGGGGGGGCGGTCGGCAATGATTTTCTGATGCAGTTCCAGGCGGATATTCTGGGGGCTCATGTGGAGCGGCCACTGGTTCGGGAAGTAACCGCTCTGGGGGCTGCCTATCTGGCCGGATTAGCCACTGGTTACTGGAGCGATCTGGCTGAGCTAAAGAGTAAATGTACGGTCGACAAAGTATTTCATCCGGGAATCGAAACCGTGGAGCGCAACTACCGTTACAAAGGGTGGCAAAAAGCGGTGGTGCGGGTGCGAGGTTGGGAAGAACATCAGTAACAGGTATCAGGGGAGAGCGGCATTGGGCCGCTCTCCCTCAGTCTATTTGCTTTCGGCATGGCTCGTGATAACAGAAATTACTTGTCGATTACGCTTTCCAATAGAGAGCCAGAACAATAAGGCGATGAGAGCCACCATCAGCATCATGATACCGACTGCTGACTGACCATGCTGTGGCAGTGCGCCAGCCAGCCAGGCGGCACAGCCTGAACCGACATTTTGCAATCCGGCCAGCAGAGCCCCTGCGCAGCCAGCCAGATAAGGGAATGGGTGCATGGCGCCTGTGGTCGCTATCGGAAACATGATTCCGGCACCAAAGAAAAACAGCACGGCAGGTATCAGTAAAGTCCAGACGGTCATGATATGAAACCAAGCAGGGAGACACATTAATATCGCCGCAATCAGGCAACAGATCACACTGTGCCACAGTATAGTGGTGCATGAGATGCCTGATTGACCGGCATACCAGGAACCGATAAAAGTGGCGGGAATAGGTAGCATAAACAGGAGGCTGACCGTGATCTTATCCAGCCCTAAAACCGTGCCCAACAAATTGCCGGCGCTGGCCTCAAAGACGGCGATACCGGACAGGCAACTCACCAGCATCATCATGTAACAGATAAAACAGCGATCATTGAACAAGATAAGATAATTGGCAAAAAAAGGACTTTCACTTTTAGTTTGTTCCGGTCGAGTTTCGGGCAGGCGAAAAAAGATAAATATCAGTGTTCCCAGGCAGAGTAAAAACATAAAGCGCCATGAGAAGCGCCAACTGATCCATCGGGTAAACAAGCCGCCAAGAAAGGGAGCCAAGAGTGGACTGACTAAAATCCCCATATTAAGTAAACTTCTGACATGACGTAAGGATGCTCCCGAATAGCGATCTCGTGGTATGGTACGAATCATCACACCACCGACGCCTGTTCCCAGCCCCTGAATGCTATTGGCTACAATCAACTGAGTCAGATTGTTAGCCCGCAGCGCCAGCACACAAGCCAGCAGAAACAAACACAAACCGAATAAGATAATGGGTCTGCGGCCATAGCGATCAGATAAAGGGCCA
>JBOFSC010000679.1:0-4707 GCA_051651345.1 Enterobacteriaceae bacterium | reverse complement strand
TTTTTGCGACTCATGGTCAACGAGCTCATCCCAGGCGAGATCAGAAAAGTATGTTGCTATCGTTAGGTCTTAGTATTTACCCTGTAATGAATTAAAGGTACATCAATGTGTTATGAGCTTAAGTACCTACATATGAGTGCTGAATAAAGTCACCACAAAGGGCATAAAAACTTCAATGTTCATCTAAAACTCCCCTGATAGCTAATCTACAGACTTAAGAAAAAATAATTATGATGATACGTTACCCGCGAAACTCATGTTCACTGACCACCTGATAGCTGTTCTCTTCCGGGTTATAGTCGATCAACACCACCTGATCACCCTGGGTAAATCCGGCCTCTTCAGGTGCGCGAATTTTCAGAATCAGACCTGCGCCGCCATCTTCATACAGGGCTTCTCCATGATGACCTGTGACGCGCAGACTTCTGACAACCACCTGGCGTCCGAGTAAATTAGCGCTGTTCTGCTCTTGTGCCGGTGTCTTTTTCAGCCAGCGTCGCAGCGGGGTGAAAGTCAGTGAGGTGAGCAGCAGAGCGCAATAGGCCACGGTGAAGAAAAGAAAGGTTCCTGCCAGAAAAGAGAAAATACCACTTGCCCGCTCACTGAGTAGCAGATACCAGGCAAAATAGCTTATCAGCCAGCCATAGAGGGAGAAGAGGGTAAAGGTGATGGTTAATGGCAAGCCGTCGAGGCGAAATTTCAGCAGAATGGAGGAGAGTGCGGACACGGGCAGCTCACTGTCGGCTGACAGGCCATCCACGGCACTTTGCTCAAAATCGATCACACCCAGCAGTGAAATCAGCCAGTAAATCAATACGAGCACTAAAAACAGGCTGTAGATAACAGTTGGATAGGAGAGACAATTTTGCAAAAAAAGTAACATAGCTTTCCCTGGCTCATACTGATTCACCTTATTTTGCCCATTGTAGGCTAACAGCAGGAAAACGAAAACATAAATCGTGCCAACATGGCTTAACAGGCAGGGATAATGCGTTTCTTAGAAAGCGTGCCGGGATAGGTACAGTTAGCCTAAGAGAAGCGATAACAAACATAAAGCATTAATTAACAACTTATAGTTGTTTTTGTGCTGATAAGGTGTTAACATAATCCAGGCAAAGTCAGAGAACTGTCTCTGAATACGCACGATAACCCGCACTCATCACGAGCGCGGGTTTTTTTATGGCAAAAATTCTGATGTTTCACATTACTCTATTTTCAACAGACTCTGGTCTGTGAAGGATAAAATATGTTAACTACCAAAACGATACCTGTTGCAGATCCTATTCTGAAACACGTATTACCTAATTGTTTGGCCGATAATCAGTTGGACCCGCAACTGAGCGATGTCATGACCAGGACGACCCGGGCTGCTGCGCGTTCAACCCGCCTTAACTTCACCATGCAGAAGCAGTCTCAGACTAACTGGTGCTGGGCCGCCGTAGCCACCTCTGTAGGCAACTTTTACGGCACAGGTCTCTGGACGCAATGTGCGGTTGCTAATGATCAGTTGAAGCGCACGACCTGCTGTAGTCAACCGGGTCCTTGTAATGTCTATGGTTATCTGGACGCTGCCCTCAGAACAACGCGCAGTTTCTCCAGTATGAGATCCGGCTCGCTGGCGATGTCCAGCATTAATAGCCAGATCAACCAGGGGCGACCGGTTGGTTTGCGCTGCGCCTGGAATGGGGGTGGTGCTCACTTCCTGGCTATCTATGGTACTGACGGCGACTATATTCTGGTTGCAGACTCCATTTATGGCTACTCAACCCGGGCTTTAAGTACATTTCCTGCTTCGTATAACAGCGGCGGCAAATGGACTCATACTTACTTTACGCGCAAAAATTAGGAGGCATCATGCAGATTTCTTATCCAAAAGCTCCCGCCGATGGCGTGAAAATATTGCGTCCAGCTCTGCAGGATGCATTGCAAACCCAGGGATTTGGTATCAATCGAAGCTTTGCCAGAGCGGTTCCTGGAAAAATCAGTTTGTCTGAACCTTATCGTGGTTACTCCCTGAGTCTCGACGACCTGGCTCAGGGTAAAGGGTTGAGCGCGGCTACTGCAGGGGATTGGCATTATCTGGTCTTTTCAGATGGAGTGACCATTGCCGATGCTCAATTGACAGAAGTGTCAGGGCAGCTTCAATTCTCCGCACTGAATCATGGTGGCATGGCAACTGCTACAGTTAACGCGCTGACCATAGCGGAAAATAGTGCGCAGTTACAGGGAAAAAACTTTGAGCTGCGGCTGTTATTGGTCTCGGCACTGCATGTGGCGGCGATCTGGCTCCATGGCAATGATGAAGAAGTCCTGCTTCCCATTGTGCCGACTCCCACAGCGTTGTTGGCACCACAACTGTATGATGAGGCGACTCTGCTTGCGCTTCTTATCCCGGCAGCACAACAAGCCAAACAGGTTTTTGATACGGATCCTCGCGGATTGTCAGGCAACTGATGTGGTGTGATGTTTAGTATAATTTGATGTTTAGTATAAATAGTAGCAACGGCCCGGAAAAGCGGGCCGTTTGCCCGGATAGGTTCTCAGTGGAGTGTGATCCTGACGGCAAATCTTTCAATGTCGCCAATAGCAGAGGTGAAAAGAGGCTATTATGGGATTGGTAAGAGGACGGTATATAAGGAGAGAGGTTGTGAAACCTGGCGTACTCATTATCGATGACGATCCTGATATCTGCGAAATATTACAGGCTGCCTTCAATGAGCACTGTTTTACAGTGTACATTTGCCATCAGGGCAGGGAAGCGTTAGCTCTGCTTAAGCAACACACGGATATTGATCTGGTCCTTCTGGATTTAATGCTACCGGATATCCACGGACTGGCACTGTTACAGCAGATCAGAGATACCCGCCCCACACTCCCGGTGATGATGTTAACTGGCCTTAACGCCGAATCGGATATTGTTGTGGGACTGGAAATGGGTGCAGATGATTATATTGCTAAACCCTTCTTACCCAGGGTGGTGGTTGCCCGGGTTAAGGCGGTATTGCGCCGCAGCAGAGTGGGTTCTCTGCACAGAGATCAAGGACTGCAGCCTATAGCGAATACTGGCAACACTCCTAAAAATAACATCCGGGGCTGGCAATTCGCGGGCTGGCAATTAGATCTTGAGCGCAGTGCGTTATGGGATGCCCGGCAGCAACAGATTAATCTGACCCATGGAGAGTTTCGCTTGCTACTCGCCATGGTACAAAATGCCCAGAAGGTTCTCACCCGCGAGCAGTTACTGGAGTTAACGCACAGTGATACCCTGGATATTTTTGATCGCACGATAGATGTGCTGATTATGCGTCTGCGGCGCAAAATAGAACCCAACCCCACCCAACCGGAACTGATCCGCACAATTCGTGGATTGGGCTATGTTTTTGCGGCGGATGTCAGCCGCTCAGTCTGCGCCAGTTAATAAGGCCGATGCTGAGCAATAAATGCCTGCAGAACTGGTAAAGGTTGCGCCCCATCGATGGCATTGGCGCAGCGCAGATTAAAGTGGGCACAGGCGTGGGCCAGCTCCAGGGTCGCGGGCAAATCCCAGTTTTCATGGCAGCCATAGAGTGCGCCGGCGCAGAAAGCATCACCAGCACCCACCGTCCCCACGATCTGCTCTTTGGCAATGGGCCAGGCATCGATAAAACAGCGATTACCCTGGCTGTCAATGGCCAAGGCCCCTTCAGGATAGTGAATAATGATCCGCTGTCTGACTCCGCGTTGCAGCAATCGCTGCGCCGCTGCGGCAACCGTTGTCGCGACTATCTCACCTGAGCTGTCACGCAATGATAATCCCGTCAATTCGCCCGCCTCCAACTCATTGATAATCAGGTAGTCCAGCCAGGGCAATGTCGGTAATAACAGGGATTGATAGCGGGGATCACCCTGGCGGGAGACCAGGTCCAGCGAGGTATGATAGCCAAGTTGCTGCATATCAGCGAATAAGCGGGCGCTGACACTGCCAAATTCTTTGTCTTCTTTATCCAGTTCCTGCAGCAATAACAGATAACCGAGGTGGAAGATCTTATGGTTGCTGTGCAGAGAGGCAAACTCGTTAAGTGACAACAGCCGATTGGCCCCCAGAGAGTGAAAAAAGGTGCGTTGTCCATTGATCACACTCATGACCTGAGTCATCGCTGTGGGCGCGCGAACAGTACGCTGGATATATTGGGTGTCGATATGATAGCGGGCAAAACTTTCCAGAATCACATCGCCATCACTGTCTAAGCCGATCAGCCCAAGGGCCGCCAGCGGCAATGAGGTTTGCATTTTTGCCAGGGTGATCAGCACATTTAACGGCGCGCCCCCAGTGGCCTGCTCACACTGCTCTATTTCCACCAGCCAGCCCGGCTGAGGCCATTGGCGGATCTGATTGACATAATCAACCAGCAATGAACCTGCTGAGATAATGCCGCTGCGTTGACCCATAGGAGACTCCTTAGCTTGTCTGCTCAGCACTACCAAAAATACGCATTTGCTGGATTACCACCTGCGTGATCGCCTGCTCCATCGCCATCAGTGTTTCTGCCAGAGTGTCGTATCGGGTTTGTGGGGCGTGCAGATTCTGTTTGATGGCGGCAAGAGCCGCATCGGATGCGCCCGTGTAGAAGTTAATTTTACGGATCCCCATACCAATCGCCTTGTGAAAATCGCTGTCGCTGATACCGGACCCACCATGTAACACCAGGGGAGTGCCAGTTTGCTGAT
>JBOFSC010000678.1:0-3254 GCA_051651345.1 Enterobacteriaceae bacterium | reverse complement strand
AAAGACAGAATGAATATATCAAACGATTAAGGGAAAATGTCAAGGAGCTATGGGTCAAGGGAACAATCATGATGTTAGATACCAGATGCCTGGTAATCGATCGTATCTGTGAGTCCATGCCGCCAGTTTAGGATCAATCCAGTTTAATACGGCTGTACAATTTTTATGTTGCTCAATTAAATCAGGAGATAACCACAAGAGTGATTCATGGTGAAAGACGCGATTACGTAACTTTCTGATCTGATTGAGTGCTGAGGCGACATGATGACGCTGCCGTTGTGCTTTTGGACAGTGAGCAAAAACAAGACGTAATTCTTTCCATAAATCAATGCATTGATTTTGCTTCCTCTTGTTAAACAGACTGACCCAGAATGCAAAATTTAACTCAGCAACTATTTTATCCGTCGTTTGGGATTCAGCTCGCTTTTTAAGTTTTTCTTTAACGTTATGAATTTGTTGTAATTGCCATTTTAATGTTGTGTCACTATGCCATACAGCCCACCAATCCTGGCGATGATAAACCGCACACAATCTATTGTGCACTCCGTTACGCAGAGCAATTTCTAACACATTTAAAATGGGAAACATGGCTTCTGCTAACTGGAGATTCAATGTGTAATCGATCATTGCCAGATGTTCATCACCACTTCGGGCTTTCTTATAGCGTCCGAGGCGTGCTGGTGAGAAGTGACGTTCCAGTTCGGGCCAATTCATGCATATCATTGTCATTTGCGTCCAGAATGCTATACTGAGCAACGCAGCCCTGGATTAATTCCTCTCCCGGCCACTATACCGGTGATGATGCCAGGTGTGTTTTTTTAAGTCTCTTAATGATGAGGCTGCCAATTTAAAACCCGCTTTCACGGCGGGTTTTATACATTATAGGGTTCTGATTGCTAAACTTAACCGCTTTCTGCTAGTCTGTGGACGCGGTTCGCATTCTGCTATGTTTAAACCGCAATAGATCACGCCGTTCTTTTTTATCGGGTTTTCTGTCCGGATGGGGCAGGGAGAGGGCACCCATTTTACGTGCCAGCGCTATTTTTTCCCTTTTAGCGATACTGGCCTCTGTTTCCTGATAGAGTTCCTGCGCCACCGCTGCCCCCTGGCGTTGCACACTGAGGGCAAGCACAATCACTGTTTTTTGCTCATAACCTTGTTGCAGGGTGATCTCAGCGCCAATTTCCATCTGTTTCCCTGGCTTGCTGCGCTGACCGTTATAGTGAACTTTTCCCCCTTCCACCATGGCACGTGCGAGCGCACGGGTTTTATAGAAACGAGCGGCCCAGAGCCACTTATCCAATCTGACGATATCGCTCTTTTGGTTCATCTTTCACCCCTATCAGGTATAAGCAGAACCCTATTCTACAGCGAGTCAGTGGGTTTGTATCCGAAGCTTGTCTGTTTACTTTGCTATGGGTTTAAGAGCGAGTGAGCCGTTGCCAACCTCAACGACGCGCGGAGTATTTGGCAGTAGAGCCTCACGGGTGATCAACATACGCCAGCCGCCGGTACGGATATCCGGAGAGCGAAACAGACCCACCACACCAATAAAGCGGGTTTCTGCATGCAGGGGAACATCTAAAATCGCATTACCATTAGGTAACAGAGTGGTACTATCGACCCGCAACAGATCCTGATGTAACACAGTGTGATCCTGTTCCACCAGATCGTCATAACCGGTGCGGAAGAAAACATCGCCATGTCTTAATTGATAAACCCGCACCACGGTAGCCAGAGCCGCCTGGTTGCTGTCGGTATTGATGGTGCTGCGTGCCTGAAAATCAAGATGCAGGGTTTTAATCTCTTTATAAAAAATGGATTTACTGAGGGAGACTGTCCCATCCGTGACTTTCTGCGTCAGGCCGCAGCCCGTCAGCAGGGCACCTGTCAGGACACTGATTGCCAGAACACGCATTAAGAGTAAACGGCGTTGCGGTGTTGTCTGCATGGTACTCTCCTTTCTACTGTTCAGTTTGTGTTGCAGGTTCAGGGATCATAAAGATAGTGTCAGGCAAGCGATAATTGCGCAGTTTCAACAAGGTCAGGGGCCCTCTGGGAATATCACTGCTCAAAAGATAGGTCAGTTTAAGTTTATCAGGCGTGGTCCATGTCAGCTGATAGCGACTGGAATCCAGTTTAGCGATCTGAGCCATTTCCAGCAGGCGGACTACGGCCCAACTCCCCTCATATTGCACCAGCATTCTTGAGCTACTGCGGACACTGGACCAACTTAACATGGCTTTAGGATAACGGTTATCCCCTGGCCAGTGAAAGGTCTGCCAGTTTTCCAGTTGGTTAAAGTACTTCATCGTGGTGCCATCCAGAGTCAACTGGGTCTGAATAATATCGGGTGAGGGGAGCGCCATTAATTTAAAACGCATACCCGCCTCTCCCTCCGCGAACAGGGCATCAGCAATCGTGCCAAGCTCATTGATCGCGGCCAAAAACTGAGGGTTCAGGGCTACTTCATCGGTATTGAGGGATGTGGTAAACCACTGGTTGCCCTCTTTGTGTAGTAAACCTGCCAGTTGATTACGCAGGAACTGATCGATTTTACCGTTTTGAGGACGAATATATCGGCCCAGTAAAGGCACTGAGACATCATGTTTGGTATCAGCAAAGGGATAACGGCCTGTGAAGGTATTATTCCACTCATCGATGATTGAGTTGCGCCACAACTGATTGATGCTGACGGTGGTGGGTTCCAGGACTTGCCACCATGCCTGGCGTACCGGCTGGGCAAACAGGGACTCCCCAAAAGGTGCCAGCGCTTCACCCAGCGAGGCGGCCAGCAAATGGCTGTAGTCCAGAGTATCGCCAAAATTAGAGACCTTACCCTGCAGAATATGCTGTCCCAGGTTTTGGGCGCTGCGCAGCGGATCGTTAGAGTTGGCTATCTGCTGCAACTTGAGACGGATCTGGGTCAGGCGTGTCAGGTAGCTCTGTAAAGAGACCCCATTTTGTGCCGAATCATTTTCAATCAGGGATAACAGAGGACCTAAAGCATTTTTCAGTGGACTGGCCGGAGGGGCCTGATGAGTCAGAGGGGATTGTTGGTTATCCGGTATCATTTTGTTCTGCAGAGTGGGAGCGGCAGCACTGCCCAGCCCTGGCTCATCCTGACCGGTATTACCTTGCCAGACAATGGTTTTACTCAGGGCAATTAACGGCGAGTTATGGGCATCAGTTATCAGCACCAGTTGCTCTATCACTTCATGCAGTGAGTTAACCTCGTTAACGCGCAGGCTATT
>JBOFSC010000677.1:0-4338 GCA_051651345.1 Enterobacteriaceae bacterium | reverse complement strand
GTGGCCTGTACTTTATTGCTCATAACTCGCCCAATAAGACACCCGTCCTGCAAGGTACCCATCCAGATAATAATGGCATTCCCCCTAAGCCAGAGGAGCGCTGGAGCTATATCAAAGAACTGGAAAACCGTCAGGTCGGTACTGCCGGACGTCCTGCTGAAACAGAGACGGGCAATAAAGGTATAAATAAGCAGAACCTTTCAGAAGAGCAACGGCAATTGCTGGAGCAGATGCAGGCTGATATGCGTCAGCCTCCGATGGAGCTGGCTGAAGTTCCTTATACCGGGGTTAAGCCAACAGAAAACAACACAGCAGCAACCACACAGACTGTTCCTGTCCCTCCCCCTGCGACTGAGAGCCATCAGCAAAAGCAGAAAACAGAATCTGTGGCGGGACAACATACGAATACAAATACAGCCAGCACCACCACGGTCCCTCCTGTCGCCAAAACAGAAAAAAAACAGCATGAGCGTTGGACACTACAATGTGGCGCTTTTTCTAATCACGACCAGGCTGAACAGATCCGTGTTCAACTGGCTTTTTCCGGCGTAGAAAGTCGAATAGCTAAAAGTGGCGGCTGGTATCGGGTCACACTGGGGCCATACAGCTCCCGTGAGGCGGCCAACAAGAGTTTACAGCAGGTCAAAAAAGCGGGGGTATCAGGTTGCATCACTTTAGGACTGGGTACTTGAAATAGAATCTGAACGCCCCCATCTTGCACCATACCCTGAACGCGTCGAGTTAGCGCACTCCTGGCTACCATTCGACGTCTTAAGGGGGTATGCCCGCCAGCCTGGTGGGTCTCTTTTCAGTGAGTAACAAGGGGCTGCTCGTGACAACAATCGTAAGTGTACGCCGCAATGGACAGGTTGTAATCGGCGGAGATGGTCAGGTTTCTCTTGGCAATACTGTCATGAAGGGCAATGCCAAAAAAGTGCGCCGTCTCTATCAGGATAAGGTTATTGCCGGATTCGCGGGTGGTACTGCCGATGCTTTCACCCTTTTTGAACGATTTGAACGCAAGCTGGAGATGCATCAGGGGCATCTGATTAAATCTGCCGTCGAGCTGGCCAAAGACTGGCGTACCGATCGCATGTTACGCCGACTGGAAGCGATGCTGGCGGTGGCCGATGAAGAGGCTTCGTTGATCATTACCGGTAATGGTGATGTCGTTCAGCCGGAAAACGATCTGATCGCCATCGGTTCCGGTGGACCTTATGCACAGTCGGCTGCCCGCGCCCTGCTGGAAAACACTGACCTCTGTGCCCGGGATATTGTGATCAAATCACTGGATATTGCCGGTGATATTTGTATTTATACCAATCGTTTCCACACTATTGAAGAACTGCCGTCTAAGGTGTAAGGATTGATACTATGTCCGAAATGACCCCCCGAGAAATAGTCGGTGAGCTTGATAACTATATTATTGGTCAGGATAAAGCCAAACGTGCCGTTGCCATTGCCCTGCGCAATCGCTGGCGACGTATGCAGCTTAATGAAGCTCTGCGCCAGGAAGTGACGCCCAAAAATATTTTGATGATTGGTCCTACCGGGGTAGGTAAAACCGAAATTGCCCGCCGTCTGGCGAAGCTGGCAAATGCGCCTTTTATTAAAGTCGAAGCGACCAAATTTACTGAAGTGGGTTATGTGGGTAAGGAGGTGGACTCCATTATCCGCGATCTGACAGATTCCGCGATTAAAATGGTCCGTCAGCAATCCATAGATAAAATGCGCCATCGCGCAGAGGAGATGGCGGAAGAGCGGCTACTGGATGTCTTGATTCCCCCTCCCCGTGATAACTGGGGTCAGCCAGAAACAGCGAACCAGGAGCAGTCCTCCGCGCGCCAAACCTTCCGTAAAAAACTGCGTGAAGGAAAACTTGATGATAAAGAAGTAGAGATCAATATCGCCGCGCCCTCTGTGGGGGTGGAAATCATGGCCCCTCCCGGTATGGAGGAGATGACCAACCAGCTGCAGTCTATGTTTCAGAATCTGGCAGGCAACAAGCAGAAAGTGCGTAAGCTGAAAGTCAAAGAGGCTTTCAAACTGCTCACCGAAGAAGAAGCGGCCAAACTGATCAATCCGGAAGAGTTAAAGCAGCAGGCGATTGAAGCGGTGGAACAGCACGGTATCGTCTTTATCGATGAGATAGATAAGATCTGTCGCCGTGGCGAAACCTCCGGCCCCGATGTCTCCCGCGAAGGGGTACAGCGCGATCTGTTACCCCTGGTAGAGGGTTGCACCGTATCCACCAAACATGGTGTGGTCAAAACGGATCATATTCTGTTTATCGCATCCGGGGCATTTCAGGTGTCCAGCCCTTCGGATCTGATCCCAGAATTACAAGGCCGTCTGCCGATTCGTGTCGAGCTGGAACCGCTGACCAGTAAGGACTTTGAGCGTATCCTCACTGAGCCCAGCGCCTCGCTGACAGAGCAGTATAAGGCCCTGATGGCAACCGAAGGGGTCAATATTGATTTTGAAACCTGTGGTATCAGCCGGATTGCTGAGGCAGCCTGGCAGGTGAATGAGCGCCATGAGAATATTGGTGCCCGCCGCCTGCATACTGTGATGGAGCGTTTGATGGAAGAAATCTCTTATCAGGCCAGCGAAATTAGTGGACAAACTATTATCATCAATGCAGATTATGTCCATCAACATCTGGATGAGTTGGTGGAAGACGAAGATTTAAGTCGCTTTATTCTGTAATAATAGACGGTATGACCACAAAACCAGATTCAATCAGTAAAACTTCAGCCTGGGTGGAGAGTTTGCGTCCGCGAACTCTCCCACTGGCGTTGGCGGCTATTATTACCGGCTCGGCTCTGGCCGCACAGGCACATCACTTTAAAGCGCCCGTTGCTCTGCTGGCGCTGCTTACCGCAGCCCTGTTGCAGATTCTGTCTAATCTGGCTAATGATTATGGTGATGCGGTGAAAGGCAGTGATACGCCCTCCCGCATAGGCCCTTTGCGCGGCATGCAAAAAGGGGTTATCTCGCTGG
The DNA here is from genome assembly GCA_051651345.1 of Enterobacteriaceae bacterium. Taxonomy (GTDB): domain Bacteria; phylum Pseudomonadota; class Gammaproteobacteria; order Enterobacterales; family JBOFSC01; genus JBOFSC01. The sequence continues at coordinate 1,335 of JBOFSC010000677.1, read as the reverse complement.
CACAGATGAAAAAAGCCCTGATGATCACCACTGGGCTGACAACTGTCTCCGGGTTAGCCCTGATTATCGTCGCCTGTGAACATCCCGAAGATATTGTCGGTTTTCTGTTTTTGGGTCTGGCGGCTATTGTGGCGGCTATCACTTATACCGTTGGACGCAAGCCCTATGGTTATCTGGGTCTGGGTGATCTCTCCGTGCTGATCTTTTTTGGCTGGTTAAGTGTGGGGGGGACCTTCTATTTACAAGCGGGCACCCTGCATGCTCTGGTAATGTTACCTGCCACCGCCTGCGGTTTGCTGGCCACGGGTGTTTTAAATATTAACAACTTACGCGATATTGAAGCCGATAAGCTTAATGGTAAAAACACCCTGGCCGTGCGTCTTGGGCCTCGCGGCGCTCGCTACTACCATGCCTGTCTGCTTGCCGGAACCCTGTTATCTCTGACGTTGTTTGCCATTTTTAATGGAGGTAACGGCTTCCAGTGGCTGTTTATTCTGTCTGTTCCTCTGCTTTACGGCCATGGTCGCCAGGTACTGCTCAAACAGAATGCTATAGAAATGCGTCCCATGCTGGAACAGATGGTAAAGCTGGCTCTGCTCACTAATCTGCTATTCTCTATGGGTATCCTTCTCAGTTAAAGCTGCGTTAGATCAGATTCCCTTGTCTCTCCTTTGCCAACAGGCAACAGATAGGGATATACTGAGCTTCACCCATCGCAAATGGACGTTATTCCCATGAAATATGATACTTCCGAACTATGTGACCTCTACCAGGGCGAAGTTAATGTCGTTGAACCTCTCTTCTCCAATTTTGGCGGACGCAGCTCTTTTGCTGGTCAGATAACGACTGTTAAATGTTTCGAAGACTGTGGCGTCCTCTATGATCTGCTGGAAGAAGAGGGTACAGGTCGTATTCTGCTTATCGATGGCGGTGGTTCTCTGCGCCGTGCTCTGTTCAATGCTGAGCTGGGCCGCCTGGCGGAGCAAAATCACTGGGAAGGCGTCGTCATTTACGGTGCGGTTCGCCAGGTGGATGAGCTGGAGGAACTGGATCTGGGTATCCAGGCACTGGCCGCCATTCCTGCAGGCGCCGAAAACGCAGGTATCGGTGAAAGCGATATCGGTGTGAATTTTGGTGGTGTGACATTCTACTCGGGTGATTACCTGTATGCGGACAATACCGGTATTATCCTGGCAGAAAACCCGCTGGAGCAGGATGAGTAGAGATATTAGCTCTACGGATTTAGATTAGGGCCAGAGGCAATTTTGCATCGTTTGTTAGCTCTGGCCTGTATTTGATACCTGAAAACCACTGTCTACAACGCCACAGCACTGA
>JBOFSC010000676.1:0-4279 GCA_051651345.1 Enterobacteriaceae bacterium | reverse complement strand
CGGTATGCAGAGGGTTACCCGCAAAGGTAAGTTCATCAAAATAGCGTGCATTATCGCGGAATTGACTGACATCACACCGGTGTAACAGCGGTTCAATCTCTTTTTGCAAAAAGGGAATAAAGTTTTCCGCCAGGAACAACGGATCGCGACCACCTGCCCCGGAGTACTGTACAGCCGCACAATCTCCCACCGCCACCGCGCCATTTTCCAGCACCAACTGGACGCTGACACACTCCCCCGCCTGACGGATCGCGGTAAACCCCGGTATCACTGGCTGTCCCTTATAGAGAAAACCATCCAGTTCTGCGCCATTTCTGATCGCCTGCTGATCATCAAAATAGAAGGACGAGTTTCCGGCAGTAAAAAGTACCTGTTTAATCTTCATTATGGCCGTCCTATTAACTGGCTATTGGATACTGCATTGATGTCATCGATCACCATCTGGAATGAGGGTTTACGCCCCTCTTCACGGGCACGCTCATGGATAAAATCATGGTGCATAGCCTGAATATCATCAGGTAATGGCACCGAACCGATATCAAATACACGAATGGCCCCACGATTATCACGAATCGGCATCACTTTACCGGCATTACACAGAGCAGGCGCGAAAGGCACATCCAGTACGCCCGCTTCGAAAGCGCGCACCGTGCCGATAGCAATATCCCCGTTGCCCATTTCGATGACCTTACTCATCACGGCATTCACTTCGCGTTTGATCAGCTCCACCTCTTTGTCCACTGAAGAGCAAGGGGGAAACTTCTGATCCTGTACCATGTTGAGCATCTGATTGGTGGCACGCAGCCCCTGAATATTGGCACCCGCTGTGGGGATACCATAGGCTTCATGCGGACTCTTGGTGATCACTTTGGTAGCACCGGCCATGCCCGCTACTGCCGCTCCCCAGGAGATCACCGCAAAGGCGCAGGATTCATCTTCCGGGAAACCGCCCATCCACTGGTGGAACACGGTACTCAACTCATAATCCTGATAGCCGTACTCCTGAAAATAGTAGTGACTCAGCTCGCGCAGCGATTTGATGGCCGCAATATCCTGAATCAGGTTACCGGCCTGGCCATAGCCCACGGTGATGGATTTCACTCCCTGCTCCAGCGCCAGCAGCCCTTCGATAATGGCCACGGTATGGGAAATAAAGGGCGGGATCAGCGTACCAGTCAGTGGACCAAAGGGTTCACGATTGATACGGATACCGTGCTGTTCATACATCCCTATCAGGCGATCGCAATACTGCCAGTCACGGATGGATTTCTGTAACGTCACCCGCTTGGCATAGGGAATGTTATAGGAGATGCTTCCCCCTTCGAAACTGGTGAAACCGGCCGCCATGGAGATTTCCGCCAGCAGACGGGCATCCGGGGTTCCGTGACGAATTTGCAGTGGTTTGGCCAGGGCTTCGGTCAGCTCGCGACAGGCGAGAACACCATGGTTAACCACCGGCAGACCATTTAATTTTGAGGTACCCGCTTCGATAGATTTTTTGATCCCCAGCGCCGCTTCCTTATAGCGATTAAGACGGGTATAGGCATCAATGGTGGTCGGTAGCAGATCACACTCTTCCTGCAGGGCCTGCAGCAGTGCAATATGCTCCTCGATCAGGGCAACGCCTGCCCGGGGCTGATGTAGTGTGACCCCATCGCGGTTGGCCTCAAACAGTTTTCCGGCAAAATTTTTCTCCTGCGGGATAGTCTGCTGATACTTAACACACTCCTCTATCGTTCCCACTTCCTTGCCCGTATGCCAGGTTTGTAACACCTGACTGCGCTCCGACAAAAACTCATCGACTGACAACTGCTTATTTTGAAGTTCCATCATGACTCCAATAAACTATCTGGTTAACATTTGAATACCTGTGCGCGCTGCAGCCTGGGGAAAACGGCGCGCAACGTTAGCGAAAAGCGGCAGTAAACCCTGACTATCCCTGTAGTAATCAAACTCTCCGGGCAACAAAATTTGCTTACCTTCTTCATCAATATCCCGGTACTTGAGCCAGCACTGCATCTCGAATTGATCCGCGCGTGATAACCAACCTCCGGTACCAATCACTTTCTCCATCTGACTTAAATCCCTGCCCGTTTGCAGGTCCACACTGCCGGAGCTGGTGAATACCTGAATCTTCTTGCCTGCATGACGTTCAGCGGCATAACCAACACAGATACCTGCCAGCAGGGCATCAAACTCTTTTTCTGCCTCAGTTTGAGGCACATACTCCGCATGGGCTGTCACATATTGCAGATAGCGGTAAAAGGCCTCTGTTTTCTCCTGCTGCCCGGCGAACAGATGACTGGTGAGCGGATAACCGCTATCCCCTGCATTGAGCGCAGAAACACGCATCCCCAGGTCCCCTTCAACAGTCCGTTTAATCAACGGTTCGGGGATTCCATGCCGGATGGTGTCAGGTTGCAGATGGTTATCGAATGAGGAGTAAATATCGGTGGTGGCACCGCCGATATCGATCAGCATAAAGTTTTGCCAGCCCTCAACATGTTTGCGGATCTGTTCTACCAGACCAAACACCGAATAGGGGGTAGGCATCGGTTCTGCACCGATTTGCTCAACAATGCTATCCAGCCCTTTACCCTTGACGATTTTACTGAGAAAAATATCGCAAATAGCTTTACGCGCCGCTTCCGGATTGGGTTTATCCAGACTGGGCAGCACATTATCGGTAATGGTTAAATCTTTATGACCCAGGACCTCCTGAATCTCATCCTGTAAGGAGCGGTTACCGGCATAGATAATGGCGCAATCCAGAGCGGAGTTTGCCAGTAATTTGGCATTGTCCAGTGCGTGTTTGTAATCGCCGCCATCAGTGCCGCCGGTAAACAGCAGGATATCCGGTGGTGACGCCTCCAGGGCACGTAAATCCGCCTTATTCAGGTGGTAGGCAAAGTGTTGCGTCACTTTGGCACCGGCGGAATAAGCCGTTACCTTTGCCGTTTCCAGGGTAATTGAGGGCACCAAACCGATGGCGGCGACAGCCAGCCCGCCTTTGGCCGATGAAGAGTAATCCAGAGTCACCTTACCGCTCGCCAACAGCGGTCTGGCATCCTCGACTTCCAGAATCTGGTTTAAAACAGCAAAAAACCCCTCGGCCAGATGGGCGGGGGTGGTGGGTGACAGGGCGAGGCGCCTGACCCTGATCCGGTCATGGTCATCGACTTCAAATACGGCGCCTTTAGTCCAGGTGGAGCCGATATCCACAGAGACCGTGATCATTGCAGTTCCTTAGTTGTCCGCTCAGCCTCCGTCATGGCAACGATATCACCCCGTATCAAGGTACATGCGTACTCAAGATCGGTATCCGGGGAGAACACCCGGTTAAAGCCCATCTTTTTAAATTTGGCCTCAATATCGGAGAAATCATGTTTACCAATCACCAGATTACCGCCGACATAAAGCAGGATCTCGCCGATACCCCGCTCGATACAGCGCTCACGCATACCGATGCAGTCCACTTCACCGTGCCCATAAATAGAAGAGACCACGATAGCCTGCGCTCCGGTTTCAATGGCGGCATCGATATATTCATCCTGGCTTACCATCACGCCAAGATTGATCGCATTGAAATTCTGCATCTGGAAGATCCGCTCCAGAATTTTGTTACCCACCGCATGGCAATCCGCACCGATCACGCCAAACACAATAGTCGGTTTTTGCATATCACGCCCTCAAGGAAAAATCCTTTATCTCAGTAAGTTATTGCCGAAAATCCGCTATACCCGTCATACTTTGGGTATACACCTGTTACTGCCTACTGCACTTTACCTGTATATACATCTAAAGCTGTTACTTTAATGCTACATTTTACTTGCAGTTTTGTTGTTTTTTGTCTGGCCTTGGTGTCACAAAAATCAAATTGGCCCGTTGCATGGATATTTTTCTTACCCTGTCAGCCTGTTATTTCGCGCTTATTTTTCAGTTTTGACAGCATAAATTTTTTATACAGGTTAATTATTGATTAATTACCCAAAATAATCTATGAACTGCTTCGCAATAGTTAATTACTTTATGGAATGATCTTGTGAATTCAGATAATAACTGCGACACTCAACAGTCAGTGTCTGTTCAGTTTTTCAGCGAGAAAAATACACTATTTACTTGCTAAAATGTGAAGGAACCTTTATACGTAGGATCTTTAGGATCAACCAACTGATAACGATAGAAAAAAATGACGTATTTTTAGAAAAAAGAGTGGAAAGTGTGCTGTGATCATGATCAAATGATCATTCGCCAAAACAACCAACACAACCACAGCACC
>JBOFSC010000675.1:0-3767 GCA_051651345.1 Enterobacteriaceae bacterium | reverse complement strand
GGGTTGCATCGGCTGACCACCCGGTAACAGGCCTTGCCCGTTACCATTATCCCTACCGCCCCCAAGTCCCCCCTGGCCACCCTGACCAAATCCGCCCCCCTGATTCTGATTACCAAAACCGCCACTTTGCATACTGGCGGCAAAACTGTCATTTTTGTTTTGTGAATCTGGGGCCGAGCCGGTAAGCACCGACAGCAGAGAGCTGGCCTTGGCGTATTTAAGGAAAATCACTTTGGTATTACTGGATTGCGCATCTTTATCCAGCTGGCGTACAATTTCAGAGACCCGATCCCGCGCTTTCTCCTCACCACTGACCAGCAGGGAGTTCGTGCGCTCATCGGCCACCACCCGAATAAACTGACCATTGGGAATTCGGCTCAAACCCGGCATATCTTCACGGGTCAGGGTGGTGATCATCTTGGCGACATCTGTTGCTGAGGCATGTTCCAGCGGGATTCTGACCACCGTTTGATCGCTGGACTTATCGATATCCTGTACCACTTTCACCATGTTATTGACCACTTCCGCCCTGCCGGTGAGCAGCAGCATATTGGACATATCATAATGAACCACTCCGCCCACGCCATTGTTATCACTTAACTGGCGCAGCAGCGGTACCATATCCCGAGCCAGTACGTTATGCACCGGCACCACGCGACTAATCATCTCATCCCCTTCCCCGGGGCTTTTGCCGTTGGCCACCGGCACCGCCGCGCCACGGATATTTTTAGACGGGATCACCTTCAGCAAACCGTTATCCATGGTAATAACCGAAAAACCATACACTTCCAGCACACTAAGGAAGAATTGATAATATTGGTCTGCATTGAGTTCATCGTAACTGCGTACATTTATTTTGCCCATGACGGCGGGGTCAATAATAATGGTCTTATTCAGGTTTTTGCTGACCGTATTAATAAATTCCTGAATATCAATGTTTTTGAAATTCGCGGAATACTCCACCGCTGGAGCAGGGGTGGCGGCCACAGTTAACAGAAGAAGTAAGAGAATCGATACGCTTTTGCAATAGCGAATAGCGGAACTGGTGAGGTAACTAAAAACTCTGCGGTATTTATTAAAGCCGTTCTGCATAACTTCTCCGAACGCTATTTATCAAACAATCCACCAACAGTTAATCAACTGTCAGCATTGAATAGCAGTTTCCTTCCCGGAAAATCACGCTGTCAGGAAATATTTTAACAATCTCCAGTTGATTGTTATCCAGTTTGTCGCCCAGTTGATAGCTTGTCTGATCGTCACCCTGCTCAATGATGACGATAGAGTCCTTTGGATTGCTGCTATACAGCACGCCTGCCAACCGTGCCAGCAATTTGGCTTTGGGGGCTTTGCGCAGGAAATCGTCATCGGGCAATGTGTTACTGTCGCTGCAATAGAGTCCGGCCTGTGTGGATTTGATATTCGACTGTCCCAACAAATTAAGCTGTATAATCTCAGCCAGCCCGGTATGGGGCATATTGACCCGTGTGGCCGCTTGATCTGCGTTATCACGGTTGCCCATAATGTGATAAAGCGTAACAGCAAAATGGCTCAGACTATATATCAGTAATATGGCAAGCAGTGATGTAATGATGTTAACCATCCTTGCCGGATAGCACTGAATATACTCAATAAAACTGGCAAAAGATTTATTTAACATATCTTTACAGCAAACATTATAACCAGACCATCCTCCAGCCGTTCAGGATGATTCATAGTGACATATCACGATTAACTTAACAACATAAAATACACCATAGAATTACCTTTTTATTACTATTTTATTCCATTTTGTTCTAACCAACGCTTATTTAAATACTATTTTTTAATATCTGTTACTAATAGAGCTTCACTTTAGCTCTGGTACAGAGTCTGATTCCCATACCAGATCCTGTATCTCTATGGCGCGCTCATTGCCACTGTATGCGACCTGGCTTAACCACTCCCTTTCTGGATAATACTCTGACATCCCGCGAAACAGTTCCTGTAAAGGGGTATCTCCTGTAGAAAGCAGATCCAGGATTCGCTGCGCATCCTCTGTGCTTTGCTCAGTACACAGGCAACTACAGAGTTGCAGCATGCCCTCTTTGCCTGCGAAATAACGCAAAATCTCTCTGTGTGCCAACAAATAATCCACACGCTGACTGGTGGAGAGATGTGAGAGCAGTAATATCACATCATCGCCACTGCGCAGCCAGCTGGCATCTGTCTGTGACAGTGTCTGGGGTTGGGTTCTGCTCTCTTCAATAGCAGTAGCCAGCACCTGGCTGAGATACTGACTTTGGGCCGCAGATAACGCCGAGAATTCCATCTCTGCCATGGGACGCTGTAGTTGTTGGTTACGCAGCAGAAGAATCGCTAATCCTCTGCTCAGGAACATCGGTATTTCGGGTAACTGCCCGCCATAGCAGATAAGTTGCCGCAGCAAGGCTGGCAGATTCGGGCTTTTCTTTTCAATACACTGCGCCAGCATATGGATATCGCTCTCTGAGTAGTAAGCCCCAGGGAGGGCCAGCAGGTTAAAGATTATCGTCCTGTCCATCTCTTTCATCGGCTCAAACAGGGAGCTCTGATGCTGTTGCAGATACGCTACCACCCGTGGCATTCCCCACTGCCGGATCATCGATGCAACGACCCCTGGATGTTGTAAATATTCGAGCGATAAATCAGGCTGTTTTGCTGACAGACTGAGATTTAAATACCCCAGAGCTATCTGATACAGCGCATCGCTGCACACTAATTGCGGATGGTTTTCCGCCACATCGTGCAAAAAGGCTGAGTAATCCCCTCTGTTGGCCGATAAGTGTAACAACCTGTGGTAGAAGCTTGTTTTACGCTCTGACCACTCATCAACTGGCGGAATAGCGTCGTCTGCCTGACAGAGTTGTAACAGGAAATCGGCTAATGAAGAGAGGTTTCTGCCCAGCAGGGTCAATATGAAGGGAGAGTAGTTATCCGGCGATTCTGCTCTCTGTAAGTAGAGGAGATTGGCAATTACCCTTAGCTCACTGTTCTGAAACAGCGCCTGTTCATGGCGTGTCAGGTAGCCTTGTAAAGCAGGTAACGACATGTGCTCACTGAATGCCTGCATTACCTTTCTGTCCTGCAGGCAGGCCACCGGTAGTGCCTGTAACTGCGTCGCATAGGCATAATTGATCACCTGTAGAGCCATCTGCTGCTGTTGTGCCGGAGTCAGTATCGGGCTCAGCCCCGTCGTCGGCTCTCTTTGCATCTGCACTGTCTGCAGATCGCTACAGGACAGGGGCTCCGCGATGCCATAAGAGGTTGTCCAGTAGAAACCGCCCCAGTGCCAGAGCTCTGTGGTACTTTCTCCCAGGTTGCCGAGGCTTTCTGCCTGACCGTATTGCGGCAAGCTTTTTAGCATCTCTGCGATAAGCAGGGCAGGATCCCGTAACAAGCGGTAACTGTTCGGTGCTATGGCAGGCTCCACAAAGCTATTTAAGCTAAAGCCTGCACCATACTCACCCTGTACCACATCCAGAGCGTTCTGTAACGCGTCAATATCATAAGGAAACTCACCCTGTTCATTACTTTGCTGCGGCAAAACGCTGGCAAAGGTTGCCTGACACTGCTCCGCCAGACGCATCAGTAAAACAGGCCGGGCTATCTGCTCAGCTATCTGTTCATAGCAGGCCTCTATATTCGCATCGGCGGGCAGGATGGAGGTATCAGCAAAACGGTCTGCTTTTGCCGCAATATCCAGGCGCGCAGCCAGTTGATTGATGATGGCTGTACAGTAATGGACTTCA
>JBOFSC010000674.1:0-2266 GCA_051651345.1 Enterobacteriaceae bacterium | reverse complement strand
CCCTGATCGTCGGCGCTATTGTGAATTACACCATCGGTCTGTTGGTCAGTAAAACCGGTTTATCGGGTACGGATCGCCTGTTGGGGGTCTGTTTTGGTGCATTGCGCGGCGTGCTGATCGTCTCCGCGATCCTGTTTTTGCTGGATACCTTTACGCCGCTGGCACAGAGTGAACCCTGGAAACAGTCGCAGTTGATCCCACAATTCCGCCATATTATCACCTGGTTCTTTGACTACTTTAAAAGTACATCTGATTTACTGAACTAAATGACTTTCTATAATGGAGCTCCACTTTAGGCTGGGTGCAGGTGGAGGCAGTACAGGTTATCAGACGCGCCGTAAATACGTCCCTGTAGGCTCGAACTTGCCGCGTCCTGCGGCAAACGGTCTGATAACCTGTACCGCCTCCACCTGTAGCGCTATTAAGATGTCTGTTTAGATGGAACGGAAAATATGAATACACAAAACCAGAAAAAAAGGTTGATCGTCGGGCTGTCAGGTGCCAGTGGTATTATTTACGGTATTCGCCTGCTGGAGGTGTTGCGGCAACTGGATGAATATTGTATCCATCTGGTGATCAGCAATGGCGCACGTGAGACCCTGCGTCTGGAAACGGACTACTCACTGGCTCAGCTTAAAGCCCTGGCGGATGTCTGTCACGATAACCGCGATATCGGCACCAGTATCGCCTCCGGCTCCTTTCTGACCGAAGGGATGGTGGTCTTGCCCTGCTCAATAAAAACCCTCTCTTCCATTGCCTACAGTTATGCTGATGAACTGCTGACCCGAGCGGCGGATGTGACCCTGAAAGAGCGTCGACCTTTGATTCTGGGGGTGAGAGAAACCCCACTACATCAAGGGCAACTGCGCCTGATGTTGCAGGCAGCGGAAATCGGCGCCGTGATTATGCCCCCCATGCCTGCGTTCTATCACCGTCCGCAGAGTCTTGATGACATCATTAATCAAACGGTTAATCGTGTCCTGGACCAACTTAAAATCCATCTGCCGCAAGATCTGTTCCAGCGTTGGGGTGAGAATTAATTGCCTCTCAGGCTGCCGTTCACTGTTTTGGTTTACTGAGCAGATCGCTTAGCGCGTCACGCAATTCAAAGAACCGAAATCCAAATCCTGCCTGTTCCAGGCGGGCGGGAAGGCCGCGTTGACCTTCCAGCAGCAGTTCTGCACCTTCCCCTACCAGCAGGCGCAGCATCGGTGCCGGAATACGCAACAGGGCGGGACGGTGCACGGCCTGGGCCAGGGTGGCGGTAAACAGAGAATTATTAACCGGGTAGGGGGCGACCATATTGAAAGGACCGGAGAGATCCTCACTGCTGAGCAGATAATAGATCCCATTGACCATATCATCGATATGGATCCAGGGCAGATACTGTTTCCCATCCCCCAGCACAGCCCCCAGCCCCAGACGGAATGCCGGTAACATTTTCGCCAGCGCACCCCCTTCGGCCGAGAGCACAATACCGGTACGACACAGACAGACGCGGGTCTGTTTGCTGGCGGCTTGTTGCGCCAATGTTTCCCACTGCTGGCATAACTGATGGCTGAAGCCGGGCTGTGGTGGTTCGTCTTCATTCACCACCGATTGCCCCTGATTACCATAGTAGCCCATGGCCGAGCCGGAAATCAGCACCGCAGGGGGTTCCTCGCTGGCGCAGATCAACTCCGCCAGTTGTTGGGTCAATGACCAGCGACTGTGGCATAAAATTGCTTTCTGTTTTCTGCTCCAGCGCTTATCCATAATGGGCTCCCCCGCCAGATTGATGACGGCATGGAACCCATTAAGTGAACTTTTATCCGCAAGGGATGACCAGTACGTGACCTGATCGCCAAAGAGTTTGTGCGCCTGTGCAGGGCGACGCGTTAAGATGGTGAGCGGATAGCGCAGTTCCAGCAGACGCCGGATCAGGTGCCGACCGATCAAACCGGTGGCCCCTGTCAGCAGAACCGATTTTTCCTGTTGTACCTGATCCATACAAGCTCTCCAGTGTATTAAATACCTGTTGCAAATATCACAAAGAGGATGCCATACAGGTTAGCAGACCGTGCGCAGCATGGATGCTGCGCACGAGCCTCCAGGATGGATTCACGGCGAGTCTGATAACCTGTATGGCATCCTCTGTGCCAGAACTAAAATGAAGGGCTATCAGACGCAGTCAGTTAACCATTCGCCAGCTGATAAGCCTGCTTTACTGCCGGGCGGGCCGCTATTTCCTGATACCAGCGTTCAATAGCAGGATAGTCCGCCAGAT
>JBOFSC010000673.1:0-1215 GCA_051651345.1 Enterobacteriaceae bacterium | reverse complement strand
ATACGTTGTCACGATATCAGCCTGTTGCAGTGCGTTTTGCGCATGGTGCTCCAATACCGGCAGGGGCAGTGAATTTTGCTCATCTGTCAGTGCGCAGTAGTTATCGAAACAGTTTTGCCAGCGGGTATTAATACTCTCAAAATACCCCGGCGGAAATTTCAGCGTGACTGGTGAGGAAGCCGTGAGTGCTTCGCCAACAGGGAAACTCACCCCGTGAGATACGGTACGTAAACCCTGTTTGTGTTCAACAAGCTGCCCACAGGCATTAAGACTGAATCCAAATGTCAGCGCCATACAAAACTCATCCCGCTGCTGATCACGAATATTGAGCATCATCTCAGTGACATTAATGTCCTGAAATGGATAAACCCGCCAGAGAGGTTCTCCGTATTGATTAATGAACCGGCAACTTATCAGTGCGTCCAGATGGGAGGTATACAGCGCCAGTCCTCCGCCTGCAGCCTCGCCATCATGGCTGATCCAGCGTGTTTCCAGCCAGCGAACCCCATCCGGATTGATGGCTTCTTTCGCGATAATCCACAAAGAGGTTTCGCTGAAATAGCTGTTTTTCCCTGGATCGTAGAAGTGAAGTAACGATGAATGCGAATGCATAGGATAAAATCATTTCAATTGTAAATAATTCTATCATACACATGCATGAATCGTTGGCAACAAATTATGACTGCGCCAGTGGCGGAGAATCAGTATGGATAACTGCCTGCCGGAGTCCGTGTTGATCCTTCGGAAACGGGTCGCAGATAACCTGCCCCAAAGCGTTCATACTTCTGCGCTTTCTGCTTTTTCTCTTTCTCCGCTTTTTCACGTCTCTCCAGTTCATCGTTGACAGTGCTGAGTTGCCCCCTGAACTCATCGGCCAGTTTTTGCTTATCTGCGGCTTTAGCCTGTTTGATATTTCGCCGTAGTTCCTGATAAAGGGCTTCCAGCGCTTTCTCATTCATCGATGGTATCTGTTTAAGGGTGGCTGCAACTTTCTCCGGTGAAAGCGTCAGCGCCTTGTCAGGAGCTTCTGGTGCCGTCTGGCTGACATCTTCATAGTCGGGTAACTGAAGGGGTTGTGATTTAAGCTGTGCCAGATTTTGCAGCACCTCCCGCTGTTTCTCCTGCGGTAACTGGAAAAACCCCGGATAGTATTCTGCGGCCAGTTTGAGCAGATCGTCCTCTTTCTTCGGCTTTTGGGCACTGCGCATCATATCG
>JBOFSC010000672.1:0-6156 GCA_051651345.1 Enterobacteriaceae bacterium | reverse complement strand
CAGCTTAAAGGTGCTGGTCATAGGAAAACGTTCATTATCACGATAACTGACAATAGGTTGCCCCGTTTTGGCATTCAGCAGCGTAACGCCTAAACGACCATGGGAATTCTTCTCCAGTACGGTCAGTTTATCGGTTATTTGAGTTGTATTCGCAAGGGCAGAGAAGGTAAACAGGGAGAACAGTAAGGTGATGGCGACATTGCGTAAACCTGGATGAAACATTTTTGGTGAGTCCTGTATATTAAAAATAAAGTTCATTTATTATCAGTGATAATCAATAACATTTCACAATAGATACGCTAGCTATTATGAAATGTCATTGATTATACACGTTCAATGGTTAAAAACTCATTGAGTATTGTTTCCAACAATTGCGGAAGTCAATTGTATACAGCTATTTTATTTCACCTTAAATCCAGATTCCTGCAGCAATTTTTTTAATAAATCGCGCTTATCTCCCTGAATTTCAATCACACCCTGCTTAACCGTACCGCCGCAACCGCACTTTTTCTTTAATGTTGCCGCCAGGGTATTGATGGCATCATCTTCCAGATCCAGACCCGTGACCACGCAGACACCACTGCCTTTGCGGCCACTGGTTTGCCACTGTATGCGCACAATGCCATCCCCTTTGAGGCGCTCTGGTTTTTGTACTTCCTCTTTGATGCGCCCACTCTCTGTGGAGTAAACCAGGCGCGAATTATTGTCTTTCATGGGATAAACCTTAAAGCTCTAGCTCACGCAATATCTCAGCCAGCGCTTTTGCAGGATCCGTGGACTGAGTGATCGGACGACCAATCACCATATAGTCGACACCGACAGCCTGAGCCTGGGCAGGTGTCATAATACGCCGCTGATCCCCGGCAGCACTGCCTGCAGGACGAATTCCGGGGGTGACCAGCTTAAAGGCGCTACCACAGCTGTTTTTAATAGTGACGGCCTCATGAGCAGAACAGACGACGCCATCCAGACCGCAGCGCTGTGTCAATTGAGCTAACTGGTGGGCATAGTCTGCCGGTGATTCATTGATACCTACGGTTTGTAAATCACTTTTGTCCATACTGGTGAGCAAGGTCACGGCAATTAACAGAGGAGCCTGATTGCCAAAAGGTAACAGGGCCTCTTTGGCCGCCTCCAGCATACGTGTGCCGCCGCTGGCATGAACGTTAACCATCCAGACACCCAGATCCGCCGCCGCCGCTACAGCGTGATTGACGGTGTTGGGGATATCATGAAATTTCAAATCGAGGAAAATCTCAAAACCCAACCGCTGTAAGTCGTGCACAATCTCTGCCCCATAGCGGGTGAACATTTCATAGCCGACTTTAAGGCGACACTGAGCAGGGTCCAGCTGTTGTGCCAGTGTTAAAGCATCCTGGCGCTGAGCATAATCCAGCGCGATAATAACAGGTGAGCGACACTGCCTGTATTGATTCATGATTAACTCCAAAGAAAATTACTGTCCATCCAGTCCACGGATAGGTTTAATGGTGGCCCAGCTACGACAGGAAGGGCAGTGCCAATAGAGGGAAAAGGCGGTGAAACCACATTTTTGGCAGCGATAACGCGGTTTGCTGCGAATCTGCTCACTCACCAGTTCACGTAGCAGTAACAGGCTCTCTCTGGCTCGCCCCTCTTCAGCATCCGCCAGGTGATACTCCATCAGGCGATAGAACAGCCGCATCGTCGGGTAGCGCTGGATCTGGCGATTGACATAAATCTGCGCCACCTCCAGCCCCTGCTCCTGTTCCAGCAGATCCGCCTGCAACAAAATAGCCTGAGCTCCGCCCTCCTGTGCCACACAGCGGCGCAGAAATTGATCCCACTCATCGGATCGTTGCAGAAAATTATAGCAATCCCGCAGCATCAGTAGCACTTCACTGATAAAATCCTTATCCTGCACCAGGACCGTTTCGAAAGCCGCGATAGCTCGCTGGTACTCTTTTTTGGCCATCAGCAGTCGGCCCTGCATAATGGAGACTCGCACACACTCCCCATCTGCCGCCTGAGCTTTTTTTAGCAGCCCTGTCGCCTTATCCAGATCATCACTGCCGATGGCCTGTAACGCGAGCTCACAATAGAAGTGGGCGACCGGTTCACTTAACTCTTTTTTACCCAGCCTGATCAGCTTCTCAGCTACTTCTATCGCCTTATACCACTCACTGGTTGACTGATAGAGCAGCAGGAGCTGTTGCAGCGCGGAGGGGGCGAACTCCTCCTCCTCCAGTAACTGGCGCAGCATCTCTTCGGCGCGATCCAGCAGACCGGCGCTCATATAGTCCCGGCCAAGTTGCTGGGTGGCCAGCAGTCTCTGTTCAAAGGAGAGGGAAGCGCTTTCGATCAAAGATTGGTGGATGCGTATGGCGCGGTCCACCTCGCCACGGGAGCGAAACAGGTTACCCAGGGTCAGATGGGCTTCAAAGGTGGTGCTGTCTTCGCGCAACATCTCCAGAAAGAGATCAACCGCCTTATCCTGTTGGTCATTGAGCAGAAAGTTAACACCAGTCACGTATTCCCGGGACAGGCGGTTAGCGTTGTCCTGCTTTTCCTGCTGTATACTTCTACGACCCATATACCAGCCATAAGCGGCGGCAATGGGTAGCAACAGAAAGAGCAGTTCCAGCATGAAGCGTTATCCTTTATCAATCGGTGCAGCGGTCTCAGCCAGGGCCTGGCTTTTCTGCGCCTGTAACTGTCTGAGTTTTTTCTGCTGCCCTCTCAGTCTCCAACGCAAACGCAGATAGAAGATGCCGCTGATCAGCCAGCCGATCACTACCCCGAGAGCGAACAGCACTGCCAGCAGTGAAGAGAGCCGATACTCCCCCTGAGAAACAAGATAGTTAAAACTGACTATCTGGCTATTTTGTACGCCCAGAGTCACGGCAATGATAAAGATGAACAACGCAAGCAGAAAAAGCAGCACATATTTCACATTATCAACCTGTTTCTACACAATGAAAAGTTAAAGTAAATTATGCCCCAATCTGCCACAGATGCCACTCCATTTCTTATCACTCAAGCTTAAAGAAGCGTTTATAGAGCAAAGCAAACAGCAAGGCCAGCAGCCAACTGAGCATAATTCCGGCAGCCAGGTCTTGTGGCCAGTGCATCCCCAGAGTCAGTCTGCTCCCCTCTACCAACAGGGCCCAGGCCGTGATCACCAGGGTATCCAGGTAGTATCCCCGGGGCCATAACAGTAACATCGCCAGCAGCGCCCAACTGGCAACAAACAGGGCGTGGCCGGAGGGAAAGGCATGATCGGGTTCATGTTGCCAGTGTTGTACCTGCCACTCTGGCAGTCGGTTATCCCCCTGCATCAACGCCCCAACCTCTGCTGCCCGCTCTTTTTTCGGTTGAGCATAGAACTGGTCGATATTCAGTTGCTTTTCAGCGGCCAGCCATACGGCATAGGGACGGGCTTCGGCAAAGCTTTTTTTGGCGACGGATTTCACACCCTGCCCCCCAACAACCACCGCAATAAACAGTAACAGCAAGATCAAGGCATTTTTGCCACGCAATTTAAGCCGCCAGACAAACCACAGGGAAAGCGCTATCGCCGTCAGCGCAGCATAAGGAGAAGAGGCTGTCTCGGTCACCAGATATTGTAGCCACAAGAGGGTTGACTCCCCCTCGGGTTGCCAGTGCCAGCCCGATAACCAGACAATGGCGGGAAGTAGCAGCAGTATCACTGCGCCTGCTGAGAGCCTGTAAATACTTTTTTTCATGCTGTCCTATTCCATATTGCGCTAACAAAAGAGAGAAGTGTGACGGTTCTCGGCCCGGAGTTAAAGGGGCCCGGATAAAAAAACACGACTTTCCTGCTATTTATTTTGTTACCGCGACTGAAAATTCATGCGACAATAGCGGGCAATCAGAAAAGTATAGATGTCATAACGATTCAGGGAGTCATGTTATCAGTACATTACTGATAGCAATTGAATATTGGAGAGTAGTAACATGCAGTTAAAACGGGTCGCAGACGCAAAATTACCCACCCAGTGGGGGGAGTTTTTGCTGGTAGGATTTGAGGAGATAGCCTCCGGACAGGATCATCTGGCACTGATTTTTGGTGATATCAGTGGAGCCGAACCGATACTTACGCGCGTCCACTCCGAGTGCTTAACGGGTGATGCCCTGTTCAGCCTGCGTTGCGACTGCGGCTTTCAACTGGAAGCCGCGATGCGCAGTATCGCGCAATCTGGTCGGGGTATTTTGCTCTATCATCGTCAGGAAGGACGTAATATCGGTTTGCTCAATAAGATCCGTGCTTACGCCCTTCAGGATCAGGGGGCTGATACCGTGGAAGCTAACCACCAGTTAGGCTTTGGTGCAGATGAGCGGGATTTTTCTCTATGCGCGGATATGCTCAAGCTATTGAATGTCGGCTCTATTCGTCTGTTGACCAACAATCCGCAAAAAGTCGAGACCCTGAGTGATGCGGGTATCCACATTGTCGAACGTGTCCCCTTGCTGGCAGGGCGTAATCCTAAAAATGAGCGCTATCTGGCCACCAAAGCAAAAAAATTAGGCCATCTGCTGGAAAGAGTCTGATTATCCTGAGAAGCAGCGGCTATACTTAAATAATATTGATGTATTTGGCGACGGATATAGATAAGTATAGCTGTCTTATCAGGTAGATGAAATGAAACCCATTACTCCCGCCAGTTCCACGACTGCCTCCACCCAGGGGGAAAGTGTCACACCCTCCCCTTTTTCGAGAGCGATTCAACTGATCTTGATATCCGAGCCCTGCGCACTCTGCTGCGGGCGGATAACACCTGGCACGAACGCCATAAAACGGATGAAAAACAGATTTTTGAAAAATTATATCAGAGTCTTATGGACAAAGAAAAAGAGATCAAAGCTGAAACTGAAACTGAAACTGAAACTGAATTTCAGTTACTTTTAGGGGATAACATTCTCTCTTTTTGCCAGCTAACAGAGCAAGATCAATATGGATTCGACCATAGTTTCTTGCAGGTAACCTGGGCTGAGCAGCAGATTCATCTGCCTTTTTTATTAGATTCACTTTACGAACGTCTGTATCTGGATCGTGCA
Source organism: Enterobacteriaceae bacterium (assembly GCA_051651345.1). Lineage (GTDB taxonomy): Bacteria > Pseudomonadota > Gammaproteobacteria > Enterobacterales > JBOFSC01 > JBOFSC01. The sequence continues at coordinate 1,098 of JBOFSC010000672.1, read as the reverse complement.
CTCAATCCATCAGATTATGGCATTAGTGAAACAGAAGCCCGTGATTCTCTGAGTCGTCACTCTTTTTCTAATGCGCAGTTATATGATATCAACCTGCCGCAAGCCAGACTGCACGGTGTTAACCTCTCCCGTAGTCTTCTGAAAAAAGCCAACCTGGAAGGCGCTGACTTATCAATTAGTTACCTAATGAATGTCTACCTGTGTAACGCTAATCTAAAAGAAGCGAATCTGACAGAAGCCAAACTGTGTGACGCCACACTGACAGCTTCCAATCTGACAGGTGCTAAACTGGTGAGGGCTAACCTGGGCGGTGCTTTTCTTAATAGTGCTAACCTGACAGGCGCTAAAATGGCCGGGGCTTATTTGTCACACGCCAAACTTCAAGATATCACGCTAACAAGGGCCGATTTAACACAAGCAAACCTGAGTTACGCTGTCATGGAAAAAGCGAATATGAATACCGCTTATCTTAAAGGGGCTAAGCTTACCGGGGCCTTTGTGGTCAATGCTTATCTCGCCGGAGCCACATTGACTGAAGCAGATATGACCAGGGTGAATTTGGCTCGTGCGGATATCAGATGGGCAAATCTGATGGGTGCCAACCTGGAAGAGGCTAACCTGACAGAAGCAGATCTCTCTGGCGCTAACCTGGCAGAAGCTACTTTGTCCAAAACGAATCTAACAGGGGCGAATCTGAGTGGAGCCAATTTGCTTCAGGTTGATCTGCTGAAAAGTGACCTCTCAGGGGCTAATCTGACGGGGACCACTATCGAGATGAAGTTGCCTGAATCCTGGAATACCTCTCAGTTAGATTTACATCTTAATCATCGCGACAACAATAACAAGAGTTTACTCACCACCATCGACAGCATTGACCCACAATACGCCCCTTTGAAACGTCAGTTACTGGCTCAGTTAATCACCTCTGTTGAGAGGCCAGAAAATGAACGGGGTCTCAACCTACTGACAGAGAATTTTTTACTGTTTCTCAAACCAGAATATAGTGCAGAAGCAACCTCAAAGGGCTCCCCGGATATTCATGGCGACATCATTAAAGATTTTCTGATGAGAAACGTCGTTACTCCGATCATTGCGCAG
>JBOFSC010000671.1:0-1046 GCA_051651345.1 Enterobacteriaceae bacterium | reverse complement strand
TAAAAATGGGTCAGGGCATCATGCAGATTGCTCTTTGGCTTATCGCTCAGGGTTTGCAGATTCCCACCGCTGAAGCGCGCCGCCGGATGCTTTGGATTGATGGTCTCGGCAGAAACTTGTGCCATGCGCTGCCCGTCACGGGAGCGTGCCATCGTCATTTCAGCATTGACTGCATGCCGCTCCCGATCTGCATTCACCTGATCCAATAGAGGTTCAGCCAGAGCATCGGCCAGGCGATCTACCGCACCGGCCAGGGCTCCGTTCTCCACCTCCAGATAGAAGGCGGTACGATAAGGGGCGGTACTGGCGTTATAACTGCCGCCGTGCTGTTTCAGAAACAGGGAAAAACTGTCTGGCTGTGGATAGCGTTTCGACCCCATCAGCACCATATGCTCAAGATAATGAGCGAGACCCAACTGGCTATCGGGATCATCCAGAGAGCCCACCGGCAATGCGATGGCCGCCAGGGACTTAGTGGCATCACTGTCTGATACCAATAGCACGGTCAACCCATTATTCAGTTTAATCGCCTGATACTGCCTCGGATCATGCTCGCTCTTGCGTATGGCTTCCGGCAAAGGTTGCCAGCCGCTCCCCGCCCAGGCCAGCGGCAGCCAGCCAATCCACAGTAATAATAACCATCTGATAAGTAAGATGCGTCTGTTACGCATATATGCCCCTTACTGCTGATTTAACAAATTGATTAATGGTAACAAATAGTGCTGAGCCTCGGCTATCATGACATCTGTTGTCTGACTTTCCAGCGTGGGTAACAGACGCCTGATATAAGGATCTTCTGCCTCACCGGGCATCTGCTGAGTGCCCTGCCATACCTGGATTAACTCCTCACGCGCTTTGCGCTGCACCTCCTGATCCGGGTTAATTTGACCGCTGACGGGATCATAGCTGCGTTTTATCCAGGCCCAACCACTGCCAGGCAACAGCAATAGCGGCTGGCGCAGTCCACGATAATAGCCCTCAACATAATAGGCTAACCAGTGTAGTGCGTCTTGCTGCGTCAGCTCAGCAAAATGCCACTGCGTATT
>JBOFSC010000670.1:0-3603 GCA_051651345.1 Enterobacteriaceae bacterium | reverse complement strand
TCTGGTCTGGCAACACTATAGTGAACAAACTGGCGGTGGGCGTTATCTACCCGTCTGAGATAGGTTTTTTCCGTTGGTTGTTTGCCGGCATTTTATTGACTCCTCTGTTGTTGGTGCCGGTGCTGAAAAACCGTCGGGCCATTTTGCCCCATTGGCATAAAATCCTGATCCTGGGCACTTTGGGTATGGCGATGTATCAGAGCCTTGCTTATTACTCTGCCACCCTGACGTCGGCGACCAATATGGGGATTCTGTTATCACTGATGCCCCTGATGGCTCTGGTGTTATCCCTGTTATTGCTGGGGCAGAGTTTGACGCGGGGAGCGATAGCCGGTTCTCTGCTCTCTTTTATCGGGGTGTTACTGGTCGTTTCCTCAGGAGATCCCTATAACCTGATTCACCATGGCATCAATTGGGGTGATGCCATGATGTTACTGGCGACGTTATCTTATGCGCTGTATAGCGTACTGTTGAAAAGATGGGCGCTGCGTATTCCACCATTACAGCTGCTCTATTTACAGACGCTGGTGGCTATTCTGGTCCTGCTGCCGCTCTATTTGCTCTCGCCCAAAATGGGATTAAGTAAAGATAATATGCTGTTGATCAGCTATGCCTGCCTGTTGGCTTCCGTTCTCGCGCCCCTGCTGTGGATGTATGGGATCAGACAAATAGGTCCGGGCCGGATGTCGCTATTTTTTAATCTGGTACCGATCTTTACTGCCTTGATTGCATCGGCAATTCTGCATGAGCAGTTAGGCCTGTATCATATTATTGGTGGGGCTTTAACCCTGTTTGGTGTGCTGTTGTCTGAGCGTTGGCGGCGCAGCCTGAAGTAAGCCAGGGTCTGACGGTGACGGGTCTGGTCCTGTTTCAGATAATGCGCTCTGTACTCAATAATTGAGATAACGGTGTATTATCTGCGATCAGATCCTGAATAGTGTATTTGGCCAGTTCATTAAGGAATGCCTCTTTAGCCTCGGCCAGATAGCGTTTAAGACGACAGGCAGAGGTAATATGGCAGAATTCTGCCTGGCAGTTGACGAATTGCAGTGATTCCAGGGAACGAATAACCTCCGCGATATTGATCTGCTGTGCAGGAAGTTTCAGACGAATCCCGCCATTTTTCCCTTGCACCGTTTCCACATAGCCAAGTTGCCCCAATTTATGCACGACTTTGACCAGATGGTTATGGGAGGTACCATATAACTGACTGACCGTTCTGATATTGGTTAACTCACCAGTGGGTAGTGTGGCCAGGTAAATTAATGTTCGTATCCCGAAGTCGGTAAAGCTGGATAACTGCATATTGCGCCTGTTGAAAAAATTTTATTTGTGATTATACCTCAAATAGTGCTCACATTGGCGCAATGTCAGCCCGCGCGTGTACGGGCTGACATTCACTTTAATGTTGCAGGATAGTCTGCATATCCTGTTCTGCATCTCCCACCAGACGTAAGTCAAACTGCTGTTGCAGTACAGAGGCAATGTTTTCTGTCATAAATGCAGGCAGAGTAGGGCCGACATAGATACCTCGTACCCCCAGAGAGAGCAAGGTGAGCAGGATCACAATCGCTTTCTGCTCAAACCAGGAGAGAACCAGTGTGAGGGGCAACGAGTTGACATCGCAGTTAAGCTTCTCCGCCAAAAGCAGAGCCAGCTGGATAGCGGCATAGGTATCATTGCACTGACCCACATCCAATAATCTGGGCAGGGAACCGATCGTGCCAAACTCCTCTTTATTGAAGCGATATTTACCGCAGCCCAGGGTGAGAATCAAACTATCAGCGGGTGCCTGAGTGGTAAAATCATGGTAATAGTTTCTCTCCTCTCGGGTCCCATCACAGCCACCCACAACAAAGCAGTGTTTGATATTACCCGCCTGAATCTGTTCCAGCAGGCTGGGGGCCGCGGCGAGCAGAGTATTGCGGGCAAAACCGGTGGTAATCGTGTGTGCGGGCTCACTGGTAGTAAAGCCTTTCATATTTTGCGCGCATTGAATGACTTCACTGAAATCTGAACCGGTGATATGGTGGACACCTGGCCAGCCGACGATACTGCGGGTAAAAATCCGCTGGCTATAGTGTCCGGGGCTGGGATCCAGCAAGCAGTTGGAGGTCATCACAATCGGTCCGGGGAAATCGGCAAATTCGCGTTGCTGGTTTTGCCAGGCGCCCCCGTAGTTACCGGCCAGATGTGGATAACGTTTTAATTGTGGATAGCCATGGGCTGGCAGCATTTCGCCATGGGTATAAACCTGAATACCAGTGCCTTCGGTTTGTTGCAGGATCAGGTTTAAATCGTGCATATCATGGCCAGAAACCAGAATCGCCTTACCCTGGAACGGGCGGATATTCACCGGCGTCGGCTGCGGATGGCCGAAGGTGTTGGTCGCTCCTTTATCCAGCAGATTCATGACCCGATAATTCAGCTGGCCGATTTCCATGGCGAGATTGAGCAGTGTTGCGATCTCTTCCGGCTCATTACCCAGCTCATTCATAATACGGTGATATTCAGCGCTGACATCATCATCCATCTGTTCCAGCACGGCAGCATGTTCCATATAGGCGGCAGCGCCTTTAATGCCATAGAGACAGAGCAAACGCAGGGAGATCACATCCTGATCCAACTGGTCAGCCCCCCGGTTTGGTGCCACCTGTTGCGCGCTGATATCCGCAGAGAGTAACGAGAGATTGGCCGCTTTGGATAAGGGAGGCAGTATGATATTGGCCTGTAGCGCCTGTTGCCGAAATTGGCTTTGGTACTTATCTGCCTGCGCGATATAGTCATGCATGCGCAGTGGATCAAAGTTAACATTGGTCAGCGTTGAGAAAAAAGCCTGAAAGCACCAGCGGTCGATGTGTCGATCGATGATGCCAGCCTGCCGACAGCACAGCGCCCAGAAAGAGATCCCCTGCAGGCCAACGATCAGCAGATCCTGCAGATCGGATACTTCCGCTGTTTTACCGCAGGCACCCTTATTATACTGGCAGCCGATAGCGGTAGAGGTACGGATCGTTTGTTCACATTGAATACAAAACATGGTGAGTCCTTCCCACTGTTATTAAACATGCAATAAAAATACATGTTTAATAACGGTAAGGCCAGCCGTATACATTGAGGGAGTTCACAGAATTTATTATTGGAATTTATACGGTTATGTAACACTTTGATACATTTTAAGAAAGTGTTATTTTTTATGGTCGTATTCAAATTCATCTATACTTATCTATTGGTTAAATTTTAGATATGTTCAGTAGGGTTGTGACGAGATTTGGCTGGGATCATGGTGGGATCACACAGCGGAAAGTACAGTTAATGCATTAATAAGGTTGAGGAACTATGTTATCAGAGCGTAGTGAAAACAGAGAAAGCATAAATCAGGATGAAGATGAGATCAGTTTGCTTGAGCTGGTGCAAATTTTCTGGCAAAAACGAGTAATGATAGTGGTATGTGCTTTGTTGGGTTTGGCAATTAGTCTGGGTTATGCATTCACGGCTAAAGAAGTATGGGTATCAACCAGTTATATTGGAGTGCCACAATTTTCAGACTTTCAGTCCCTGATGGATAGAAAAGAGTTGTTTTTTGACGATAACGCAGAGAAT
>JBOFSC010000669.1:0-12443 GCA_051651345.1 Enterobacteriaceae bacterium | reverse complement strand
TAAGTACCTACATATGATCCCCGCATACCTGAGATATCTCATTTTCAGTCAGTGAGTTCTCTATCTCATGCATACTGGCTTTTAAACTCAATTCAGCAACAATTTTACCTAAATAATCAGCGATCCTGCTCATCGTACTCTGGTCATAATCCGCTATTGTTTTAATAACACCAACCATATCTACTCCAGTGACAGGACGCATATATTCACCTCTTTACTATCGTCGAATCTGGTAACTCATAAGTTTTTCAGGGATATTAAGCAAAAAATAACCTCTGTATTGGTTCACAGAAGCGTCAGGCAGGAGAACATAACAATAAAGTATTACTGATAAATTATAGCATCATAATAATGGTTGTGAGGTGAACTCCCTTTGGCAGGACTATATTTTAGCAAAAAATTGTTTCAATATCTGTCAGTACTACATAGAGTTAAAAAAGGGATAGAAATAAAAAAGACGCTCTTCATCATAATGAACAGCGCCTTTATCAAAAGGTTAACTAATATTTATCAGTTCATGCCATATTTTTTCAATTTCTTGCGCAGGGTTCCCCGGTTAATCCCCATCATCTGCGCTGCACGTGTCTGGTTACCACGGGTGTATTGCATCACCATGTCCAACAGAGGTTGCTCAACTTCGGCCAGTACCAGCTCATAAAGGTCATTAACATCCTGACCGTTTAATTGAGCAAAATAGTTCTTCAGTGCCTGTTTTACCGAGTCGCGCAGGGGTTTTTGAGTTACCTGATCTTGTGAATTGATAACGGAAACGGTCAGTACATCAGAATTTACACGTTGTTCGAACATAGTTCTGTCAGCTCTTCTTCTATCATTATGCAAGTTTGTCAAAATATGCTTTCAACACCGTCAGTTGCTGTGCAGCATCCTCGATGGTATTGAATAGGCGCCTAAACTGGTCATCAGGTGCATGTGCCTGTAAATACCAGGAAACATGCTTACGCGCAATACGAAGTCCTTTAGCTGCCCCATAGAAGGCATGTAACGCCTCAACATGCTCGCTTAGCTGTTGCGCCACTTCCTCCAACGGAGGGGGTGGCAACAACTGCCCTGTGTCCAGATAATGCTGGATTTCCCGAAAGATCCAGGGTCTTCCCTGAGCTGCACGACCTATCATCAGGGCATCTGCCCCGGTATAGTCCAGTACCGCTCTGGCTTTATGCGGGTCGGTAATATCACCATTGGCGATTACCGGTATGGTAACACTCTGTTTAACGCTGCGAATAGTATCGTATTCAGCTGCGCCATTAAACAGACAGGCCCGGGTTCGGCCATGAATCGTCAATGCCTGAATGCCACACTGTTGTGCCAGGGTGGCAATCTCCATACAGTTTCGCTGCTCCGGTGACCAGCCCGTACGGATCTTCAACGTCACAGGTACCGTCACCGCATTAACGACGGCCTGCAGTATCCGTTTGACCTGCTGCGGGTCGCGTAACAACGCAGAACCCGCCAGCTTGCGATTCACTTTCCTGGCCGGACAACCCATATTGATATCAATCAGTTCAGCGCCCTGCCTGACATTAATACGCGCCGCTTCAGCCATTTCATCCGGTTCACTGCCCGCTATCTGTACGGCCTTGATGCCCGGCTCATCACCGTGCACCCGACGTAACTGCGACTTATCTGTCCGCCATACCTCAGGATTAGAGGAGAGCATTTCCGAAAACGTCATACCCGCCCCCATCATATGGCATAGACGGCGGAAAGGTCTGTCGCTAACGCCTGCCATTGGTGCCGCGATTAACCGATTTTTCAGCCGGAGATCTCCAATGACTATCACCCTAAAACTACCCTACTCTTTCATTGGTAAGGGCGCGTATCTTACGCATTTTTCACCCAATAGGAAAGGCCAAATAGTGAGCAATTACGTGAGATAGATCAATAATTTGATGAATAAATCACCAGTTTGTTGATTTTTTTATTGATAAACAATGCGTTATTTTTTTACCCTATATCGTTATTTTTTCACCTGTGGTGAGCGAACTGCAGTAATACGGCACCACTCCTCTTTCTCTGCAATGGGATCAAGGAGAAAGGCGGGCCGATAGGCGGCGGCCACATCTTGCGCCTGCTGAGCCAGAATGCCCGACAAGCCTAAATTTCCCCCCGGACGCACCAGAGTCGTTATCTGGGGGGCTAACTGTCGCAGAGGCCCGGCCAGTATATTCGCCACCACCACATCCGCGCTCAGATTATCCGGCTGCTGATGTGGCAGATAGAGGGAGAGCTGTTGCTCTACGCCATTGCGCCTGGCATTGTCGCGGCTGGCCTCGATGGCCTGGGGGTCAATATCGATACCAATAGCATGGGCAGCCCCTAATTTGAGCGCGGCGATGGCCAGAATGCCGGAACCGCAGCCAAAATCGATAAGGGTTTTGCCCTGAAGATCCAGACCATCCAGCCACTGCAAACAGAGGGCCGTGGTGGGATGGGTTCCGGTACCAAACGCCAGCCCCGGATCGAGCATCACATTGACCGCATTCGGATCGGGTATTGGCCGCCAACTGGGGCAGATCCACAGGCGCTCGCCAAAACGTAACGGATGGAAGTTATCCATCCACTCCCGCTGCCAGTCTCTGTCTTCTACCTGTGCGATATGGTGCACAAAATCCGGGCCCAGCAGCGGAGATGCGCGCAGCTCTGTGAGCAACACGTCGATATCGGTATCCGCCTCCAGCAGGGCAACCACATCAGTATTGCCCCACAGGCGCACCTCTCCGGGTAACGGTTCGAATACCGGGGTGTCGTGCCTGTCCTGCAGGGTGATCGCCAGCGCGCCTTGCTCCAGCAGAAGGTCGCTGATGTTATCTGCCTGCTCGGCGGTACTATTTATTTTAATCTGAATCCAGGGCATGACAGCTCTCTTTCTGTTTTAAGTCAACGGTGCGGACACTAATTTATCCCGCGCACCAAAAGGGTTAGCAATATAAAAGACGATCAGCGATAACAACAACGCCGGTACGATAGGGTGAAAACCCGCCGGTTGCAGTTTCAGCAGCGCCAACAGGGTATAGCAGGTGCCCCCGGCCACCATGGAGGAGATAGCCCCTGTGGCATTGGCCTTCTCCCAGTAGAGCCCCAGCACCAGAGGCCAGAGGAATACCGCCTCCAGACCGCCCAGAGCCAGCAGATTAAGCCAAATCATCATCTCCGGTGGACTCCAGGCGGCTATCAGCAATAGCACCCCCAGAATCAGCGTCACCAGATTAGAAAAACGCTTCAGATGACGCTCATCCATCTGTTTATGGGGGTAAAGGCCCAGATAGAGATCTTTGACAATAGTGGAGGCCGATTGCAGTAACTGAGCATTAATGGTGGACATGATCGCCGCCAGAGGGGCCGCCAGAAACAGTCCGGCAGCCAGGGGCGGTAATACATGCATCATCAGCGTGGGCACAACCTGATCGGGAATCGCAATATCAGGCAGTACAGCCCGTCCCAGCGCCCCAGCCAGGTGCATCCCCATCAGCAGAATAAACAGTACGATACTGCCGATAATGATCCCCTGATGCACCGCCTTGCTGTCGCGATAGGCGATACAACGTACAGCGGTGGCCGGTATGCCGATCACCCCAAAACCGACCAGTACCCAAAAAGAGGACATAAAGGAGAGGGTCAGGAAATTATCTGCTCCCTGAGGGCTGGTTAACTGTGGGTTGATATGGTTCAGTTTCACAATGGCTTCCGGTAAGCCACCCGCCGCCTTTATCACAGCAAACAGCAGCAGACAGGTCCCCAGCATCATCACGATACCCTGCATGGCATCGTTCAATACGCTGGCACGAAAGCCGCCAAATGCCGTATAGAGCGTCACCGTCAAACCAAAGATAATTAACCCGCTGCCGTAGGGAATCCCCGCCACCGTTTCCAGCAGCCGGGCCCCGCCGATAAACTGCACGGTCATCGCGCCGATAAACGCCACCAGCAGGCTCAGGCTCGCCAGCCACACCAGCAGTTTACTCTGGTAGCGGGCCAGCAGGAGATCATTGAGGGTAATGGCCTGGTAGCGCCGCGCCAGGATGGCAAATTTTTTGCCCAACACCCCCAGGGTCAGTAACACGGTCGGTACCTGAATCAAGGCCAGCAATACCCAGCCCAGGCCATATTTATAGGCCGCCCCCGGACCACCAATAAATGAACTGGCACCGATATAGGTGGCGGTCAGAGTCATTGCCAGAACAAATCCCCCCATGGAGCGCTCACCGAGGAAATAGTCGGACAGAAAATGGCCGCTGCGACGCCGTTTCATGGCATAGATGGATAAGCCAAACACCAGCAGGATATAAATGACCAGAGGAATGATCAGCTCAATCTTCATGAGTACTCTCCAAAGAGATCTCGCGGAAAAACAGATGAATAATCAGCCAGCACAGCACAATAAACAGCAGCGGTACCAGCAGACAGGAGAGTTCAAACCACACAGGCAGGCCGGTGATCCCTGGTGCCTCACCGGGCAGATAAGCGCTGACGGCCCAGCCCAGCATATACATCAGTGATAATGCCAATGCCCAGCGTGCTTCACGATGAGCCTGTAAGTATCGTGTATCCATAGGGGGCTCCTGGTATTGATGCGGTCAAAAAAACAGCAATGATAAGGCAAATGAGAATGATTGTATGATAATCCAAGCTATTGCCCACCTGTTTTCGATCAAAAGTTTGAAATATCTTACTTTATTTTTTTAAAAAAGTCTTTTTGTGAAGCACTTAGCTATATCCCTTTTTATTGCGCGTTAGAATAATGCGCTGTCAATTTATTACCATGGGAGAATTAAGCGTGAGTAAGAAAGGAATTAAGTTGTCTGCTTTGGCTATCGCTATTGCGGCAATGGCTACAGTGGGATGTACCTACAAGAAAGAAACCCAACAGCAACTGGTGGACAGACTGAGCCAGCAGTTGCAGGTGAACTATCAGATTGTCGACAATCAGGGTGCCGATAATGGTCTGCCTTGTGCGCAACTGGGTGCCGACTGGGGAGCTTGTAACCGCTCAATATTAACTCTTGCGAATGAAGGGAGTGAAGTTAAACGCAAGGACTGGGCTATCTATTTCCATAGCATCCGCCAGATTCTGGAGGTTGAAAACAAGCAGTATCGCGTCACCCACATTACCGGTGATTTGCACAAGTTAGAGCCCACCAGCAAATTTGCCGGTATCGCAGCCGGTGAGAAGGTGGAAATTCCTCTGATTGGCGAGTACTGGCAGTTGTTTGAAACCGATGTGATGCCACGTTGGTATGTCACTTCCGGCGATGCACAACCTAAGGTGATCGCCAATACCGACACTGAACAATTGCGCGATTTTGTCGCCCCAATTGAGGGTGACCTGTGGAAGCGGACCCGTGATGATCACAATATTCTGATGACTTCATCCAGCCGCTACGACAAAAATCAGGATACCCGCCTGTTGCCCGCTCAGGCACTGCGTGGCCAGATTCTGCCGACCCCTAAAGAGGTCAAACTGTTTAAAGACGATGCCTGGCTGGGACAGGGTATTCGTCTGGATCGCTCACTGCTCTCCCCTGAGCAGGCTGATAGCATCATCGCGCGCTTCGATCGCCTGGGTATTGCCGAGCGCCAGAAGGGCTTCCCTATCTATACCTCTATCCGTAGCCTGAATTTCAAAGATGAGATGGCGGTGCCCGGGGCTTACACCCTGAATATCAACAAAGACAGCGCCCACGTTATCGGTTATGACGAAACCGGAGTTTACTATGGCCTGCAATCTCTGCTGTCGCTGGTTCCGGCTCAGGGTGCCCCCAGAATAGCTACCCTGTATGCCAAAGATGCCCCCCGCTTTGAGTATCGGGGCATGTTCCTCGATGTGGCGCGTAACTTCCACAGTAAAGAAGCCGTATTGCGTCTGTTGGATCAAATGGCGGCCTATAAGCTGAATAAGTTCCACTTCCATCTAACCGATGATGAGGGCTGGCGTCTGGAAATTCCTGGCCTGCCAGAGCTGACTGAAGTGGGAAGCAAGCGTTGTCACGATCTGAGTGAAACTCAGTGTCTGCTGCCGCAACTGGGTTCCGGCCCGGACAGCAACAACAACGGCAGTGGTTTCTTCACCCGCGCGGACTATATCGAGATCGTTAAATACGCTAACGCACGTCATATTGAGGTGATCCCGGAGATCGATATGCCAGCTCACGCCAGAGCCGCCGTGGTCTCCATGGAAGCACGCTATAAGCGTCTGGCCGATGAGCGTCGCTATGAAGAGGCGGAAGAGTATCGTCTGCTCGATCCTTCCGATAACTCCAACACCACTTCCGTGCAGTTCTATGACCGTCGCAGCTATCTCAATCCATGCCTCGACTCTTCGAAGCGTTTTGCCGATAAGGTGATCACTGAAGTAGCCGCCATGCATAAGGAAGCGGGCGCACCGCTGCAAACCTGGCATTATGGTGGTGATGAAGCGAAAAACATCCGTCTGGGTGCGGGCTATCAGGACAGGGGTGTCGCCAATCCTGATCCAGGTAAGGGCCTTATCGATCTCGGCCGTGAAGATCAGCCCTGGTCTCGTTCTCCGGTGTGTCAAACCAAGATTCGCAAGGGTGAGATAGCCAATATCGAGAGCCTGCCTGGCTATTTTGCCGTGGAGGTGAGCAAGACCCTACAGAACAATGGTATTGAGCGCATGCAGGCATGGCAGGATGGTCTGAAAAATGTGACCGATGCTAAAGCGTTTGCCACCAAACATGTGGCGGTCAATTTCTGGGATACCCTCTACTGGGGTGGCGCCTCTTCTGTCAATGACTGGGCCGCCAAAGGATTTGAGGTGATCATCTCTAACCCGGATTACGTCTATCTGGATATGCCTTACGAAGTCAACCCGCTGGAGCGCGGCTACTACTGGGCTACCCGCTTCAATGATGAGCGTAAGATCTTCGCTTTTGCCCCCAACAACCTGCCACAAAACGCAGAAACCTCACTGGATCGCGATGGTAATGCCTTTGAGGCCCAGGGTGATAAAGCATGGCCTGGTGCTTATGGTCTCTCCGCTCAATCCTGGAGCGAAACGGTACGTACCGATGGGCAGATGGAGTATATGATCTATCCGCGACTGCTGGCGGTCGCCGAGCGCTCATGGCATCAGGGCAAATGGGAGCAGCCTTACGAAGCCGGTAAGCGCTATCAGGCGGGTCAGACCCACCTGGTGGATGGCGAGCTCCTGCTGCGTGACTGGCAGCGTTTTGCCAATCTGCTCGGTCAGCGTGAGCTGGAGAAAAATGGTATCGCTTATCGGTTACCGGTACTAGGTGGACGCATCGCCAATGGCCTGTTGAAAGCGAACAGCGCACTGCCGGGAGTGACTATCCAGTACTCCGAAGATGGTGGTAACAGCTGGCAGCGTTATGAAATTATCAAGGGTAAATATCCACGAGTCAGTGGTGATGTCCTGCTCAGAACAGCGAGCAAAGAGGGGACCAGCTTCAGTCGCGTGACAGAAGTTAAGTATTAATTCTCCTTGTGTGACTCCCTTCCCGTCCTGGGGAGGGAGTATTTCCCGCCCCATTCTCTCTTCTCCACGACTTGTTACACAATAGACCAGGCAAGCATAGCTTCAATTGGTTAAAATATAATCTCAGCGTTCCTGTTAAAACCGGATGGGGAGATTTTTGATGTTGAATAAGACCGTTGTTGTCGCCGCTCTTTTGCTCTGCTCAGCCAGCTCCCCGGTATTTGCCACCCCATCACAATGTATGGAAGACTGGATTAGCGCGCACCACTCTGAGCTGGACCAACATCATGTCTCAGTACAGGAGACCTGGCCCACTTCCGCTGTGGCGCGTTTTCAGTTTACCGGCAGTGAGCCTAATACCTTCTGCACCGAAACCAACCAGTATGGGTTCTGCTCCAGAAGCGGCAACACATTTACCACGTTAACCCCTATTGGCCAGTCCATTTTCGACAGGCAGTATCACTGCGGCGGTGGCTGGGCTGGTTGCTCGTTCACCTTTAGGGGTGAGCACCTGAGACCAATCCAGTTCGATATCAGTTGCTGGCGCCAGTAGCCCGAGTTACCGGTAGGCCGACGGGGCATAAGCCACGCCCATCCTGCGTTCAATCCACACCACCAGCAGGAAGGTCGCCAGGCTGACACAGGAGCCGACAATGATTGCCATAATGCCATAGGGCTCTCCTGCGAGCTGCCAGCTCAATCCAGCCAGGCTACCCAGGACAATCGACCAGATCCCTGCTCGGGGCGTCACCTTTTCCCACAACAGCCCCAGAACATAAGCCGCAAAAGGCCCGGTGGCGCGCAGGGTAAAGGCAAACATCAACAGACCGATGATCTCATTGCTAAACAGGGCAATAACGATAGAGCAGACACCCACCACCACCACCACGATTCGACTGGCTGTTAACTCTTCATTGCCCTGATAAGGTTTATCACTCCGGAAATATTGCTCATGGATATCTTTGACATAGATACTGGCGGCACCCAATAAATCCCCCGAAGCACTGGAGAGCGTGGCCGACATCACCGCCGAGAGGAGCAGGCCAGAGATCACTGGCGGCAGCAGGTTAACCGAGAGCGTGGCCAGGGCGTTGTTCGCTTCAATATTGGGGAAGACCGCCAGGGCGATAATCCCCAACACCGCCGGAATAAAAGCATACATCGCCATAAAAAGGCTACACATCACTGACCCCACCACCGCCACCTTTTCATTACGTGCAGAGTAGTAACGCTGCACCGCCTCCTGCCCGGTGGCAAAGGTCATAAAGTACATCAGGGTTAAGCCGATAATGGTGCCCCAACCCAGTTTGGTAAACTCAAACTGCTCCTGTGGCACATTGGCCGCCACATAGCTCCAGCCTCCATCCACGGCATTCAATGCAAAGGGAACGGCAATGGCAAAGCCAAAGATAATCAGAAAGAACTGTACAAAATCGGTCAGGGTAACGCTCCACATGCCTCCCAGCCAGGTGTAGAACACCACGATGACCCCGGAGATTAAGATAGCGGCGTGGGTATCAAATCCGGTAAGCACATGAATAATAGTGGCTGTAGCGGTGATTTGTGCGGCCGCCAGGGCCACAAGAGAGACTAAAGAGAGCAGACTGGTGATCAGATAACTGCTTTTGCCATAACGGCGGCCAATAATCTCCGGCACCGTCGTTGCCATGGCGCGACGCATATAGGGGGCAATAAAAGAGACCAGAAAGATACCGATCCCCGTGGCCACCACATACCAGCCCGCCGACATCCCCCAGCTACCATACGCTTTGGCGGTGACCCCCACTGAGCTACCGCCACCGATCTCTGTGGCCGCCAGGGTGCCCGCCAGCATAATCGGCCCCAGACGACGGCCTGCCAGATGATAATCCGTACTGTCCTTAACCTTGGTTTTGGCATAAACCCCAATGCCCACCATGGCCAGCATATAGACAATAATAACCAGCCAGGTGAAATGAATACTGTCCATGTTTCGCTCCTGTAACCCCCTCCCCTGCCAAGGGGAGGGTTGGGGAGGGTTGGGGAGGGGGATGAACTTGAGGGCGGCTTCGTTTTCAAATTCAGTGTACGACCCCCTCCCTGCCTCCCCCTTGGCAGGGGGAGGTGAAAGCCCTGATTTTTACTGCGAGATAATAGTACCGGTCTTGCCCTCGATCCCCTGCTGAGCTTTCTCCAGCACCGTGATCAGCGCCTGACGGCCCGGTCTGGACTCGGCAAACTCCAGAGCCGCTTCAACCTTAGGCAGCATTGAGCCTTTGGCAAACTGCTCTTCTTCAATAAAACGTTTGGCATCGGCAATGCTGATCTGATCCAGCCACTGCTGATTAGGCTTACCGAAGTTGATCGCCACTTTCTCCACGGCGGTCAGAATAATCAGCATATCGGCACCGATCATCTCCGCCAGTTTTGCGCTGGCCCAATCCTTATCGATCACCGCACTGGCCCCTTTCAGGTGATTCCCCTCGCTGATCACCGGAATACCACCACCACCAGCAGTGATCACTACCTGATCCGCCGCCAGCATCGCTTTCACCGACTCTTTCTCGACGATATCCACCGGCTTGGGCGAAGCGACAACACGGCGATAACCACGACCAGCATCTTCCATCATCTGCTGACCCTGACGCTCCAGCTCTGCCGCCTCTTCCTTGCTGTAGAAGGAGCCGATAGGCTTGGTGGGGTTCTTAAAGGCGGGATCATTTTTATCCACAATCACCTGAGTCACCAGGGTGGCGACCGGCTTATTGATGCCCCGGCTGAGTAACTCTTCACGCAAGGCGTTCTGCAGATCATAACCGATATAACCCTGGCTCAGTGCCACACAGACTGACATCGGCATCATGGAGACCTTGGGTTCAGTGCGGGACGCCACTTCAAACGCCATATTGATCATACCCACTTGCGGACCATTACCATGGGTGACCACAACCTGATGTCCGTGAGAGATCAGATCTGCGATCGCTATTGCTGTCGTTCTCACCGCCTGCATCTGCTCTGCCAGACCATCACCCAATGCATTACCGCCCAGTGCCAGTACAATTTTTTTCTTCATCATCTAATCCTTTTCCATAAATGGATTACGGTAAATAAAACGCCCATGCCCGGACTTACCTGTAAACTTGCCCTCAACAGCAACCACTTCCCCTCTGGAGAGGGTCATCACAGGCCAGCCCTGGCACACAAAACCTTCATAAGGGCTATAGTCACAATTATCATGCAGATCCTGATGTTTCACGATCACCTGTCGCCGGGGATCCATCAGCACAATATCAGCATCCGCACCAGGTTGTAAGTTCCCTTTTTGCGGCCATAAACCAAACAGTTTGGCCGGACGCGTGCTGGTTAAATCAACAAAGCGGCTGGGGGAAATACGCCCGGTCATCACACCGGCAGAAAACAGCAACGGCATGCGATTCTCCACACCCGGCAACCCATTGGGACAACGCACAAAACTGTTATCCGACATCTCCACGCGCTGCTTTAAGGGAAACGGACAGTGATCGGTAGCGATGGTATCCATGGTGCCATCTGCAATGCCAACCCATAGTTTATCCTGCTCGCTATGAGGGCGTAATGGTAGGCTGAGAATATATTTTATGCCATCCGGACGCAGGTAATCATTAATATCAAGGAATAAATAGTGCGGACAGGTCTCCACCCACACAGGCTGCCCCGCCTGCTTAGCCAGACGGATATAATCCAGCCCCAGACCATTAGAGAGATGAACGATATAAAGCGGCGCATTACCTGCCAGTTTCGCCAGATTGATCGTGCGGCCAATGGCCTCAGCCTCGGCCTCCAGCGGGCGGCTGTATGCATGATAAATCGGCTCTGTCTTGCCTTCGGCGATCAGTTGCGCCCGTAAGGCCGCGATGGCTGCATCGTTTTCCGGATGCACCGTGGTCAGCGCCCCCACCTGTTTCAGGCGCTGCAGGGCGCGGAATGTCTCCGCATCATTAAGCTTAAAACCATAGGTGAGATAGAGCTTGAAACTGCTGATGCCCTCATCCTGCACCATGGAGGCCATCTCGTACAGGATCTCATCATCGATATGTTGAATCACCCCATGGAAGCTGTAATCGATCACCGCCTTATCTCTGGCGTAGCCATGATAGACTTCCAGTTGGTGGTGCAGCGAACAGCCTTTAGGGCCAAATCCCATATGATCAATAATCGTCGTGGTGCCACCACAGGCAGCGGCCCGTGTTCCGGTAAAAAAATCATCGCAACTGCGGGCAATACCGACATCGATATTGAAGTGCGTGTGCACATCAATCCCCCCAGGCATCACATACATGCCCGTGGCATCGATCACTTCACAATCTGGTGGTGGAGGAATATGGGGAGCAACCTGCTGAATAATACCCTGATCCAATAACAGATCCTGGCGAGATTCACCCTGGGCATCAACTAAAGTTCCGTGTTTAATCACTCTTTTCATAAGAACAACCTGTTCAGAGAGCAGAAGTCAGATATCAGAAACCAGATCAGCATAACTCACACCTGCCACTCTCTGACTTCTGATATCTGACGTCTGACATCTAATACCCAGCCGCCTGAGCAGGCGACTGGATAGTCTGGTTACTTACTTACCAATCTCTTCCATGTAGGACAGAGGTACAGCAGCATACATGGCAGCACACACCACCAGATGCTCTTTCCAGGTTTTCTCGTTAGGTGCGTGAGCTTCAGGCTCTTTACCCGGACCGAATCCAACCACAGGAATACCATGGCGACCCATAATGGAAACACCGTTGGTGGAGAATGTCCACTTGTCTACGGTCGGCTTCTTGTTGAACAGACCTTCGTAAGCACGGGACAGTGTCTTCACGGTGAAATGATCTTCTTCGCACTTCCAGGTGGGGAAGTAGCACTCGGTCGGATAGACCAGACCGGTATAGGAAGGACGATCATACTGATACATGGAGACTTCGGCTTTGGCCGCTTTTACTGCAGGCAGAGC
>JBOFSC010000668.1:0-5586 GCA_051651345.1 Enterobacteriaceae bacterium | reverse complement strand
TTTTTTGCGACTCATGGTCAACGAGCTCATCCCAGGCGAGATCAGAAAAGTATGTTGCTATCGTTAGGTCTTAGTATTTACCCTGTAATGAATTAAAGGTACATCAATGTGTTATGAGCTTAAGTACCTACATATGTAGGGTTACATCCTCTGGTACAGGTGATTTTATTGATGCACAAAAAGCTCTGTGCGAACTGAGGGCGATATAATAGCAATTTTTATATTGGAAAACCGCTGTTATTTTATTATCTTGTAATGAATTATTGACAGAGGCGACTATGAAAGAAATCTTAACCAGAATAAGTGGGGCGCTATTATTGATATTTTGTCTGCCACTCCACAGCGAGCAGATAGGTTCCGTGGATACGGTATTTAAATTCCTCGGGCCGGACCACAAAATAGTGGTGGAAGCTTTTGATGATCCTGACGTCAACAATATTACCTGCTATGTCAGCCGGGCCAAAACCGGAGGCATTAAAGGGGGGCTGGGATTGGCAGAGGATAGCTCAGATGCGGCCATATCCTGCCAGCAGGTGGGGCCGATAGAGATCACTGAGGAAGTGAAAAAGCGCTCTAAAAAAGGGGATGTGGTTTTTCGCAAACGCACCTCTCTTTTATTTAAAAAGCTGCAGGTGGTGCGATTCTATGATGCTAAACGCAATACGTTGATCTACCTGACCTACTCCGACAAGCTGATCGAAGGCTCGCCCAAAAATGCGTTGAGCGCAGTGCCTGTGATGCCCTGGAAATAGCGCGAACAGTCTCCCTCTCCCATTAATGGGAGAGGGTAACAATAGTTGAGGGAGAATTAATGGCTGGACAGCCCCATATTTTACTCTTCCAGATGACCACAGAAACGGTAACCTTCACCGTGAATAGTGGCGATGATTTCTGGCGTATCGGCAACGGATTCGAAATGTTTGCGAATACGTCTGATAGTGACGTCGACAGTCCTGTCATGGGGTTTTAACTTGCGTCCGGTCATTTTCTTCAGCAGCTCAGCACGGGTCTGGATTTTGCCTGGGTTTTCGCAAAAATGCAGCATGGCGCGGAATTCACTGCGCGGCAGTTTATAGTGCTCACCGCCAGGGTTGATCAGGGAACGGCTGTTGATATCGAGCTCCCAGCCATTGAAACGATAGCTCTCCACCTGCTTACGCTCTTCCTGACCATTGTCAAGATTCATCGTTCTGGAAAGCAGATTACGGGCCCTTATCGTCAGTTCACGCGGGTTAAACGGCTTGGTGATATAGTCGTCGGCACCGATTTCCAGACCAAGAATTTTATCGACTTCATTATCGCGACCCGTAAGGAACATCAGAGCTACGTTGGCCTGCTCACGGAGCTCCCGTGCCAGTAACAGCCCATTTTTGCCGGGCAGGTTGATATCCATAATAACGAGATTAATATCATTATTGGATAGAACTTCGTGCATTTCCGCTCCATCATTGGCTTCATACACGATATAACCTTCCGCTTCGAAAATGCTTTTAAGAGTATTGCGAGTCACTAACTCGTCTTCAACTATTAGAATATGCGGAGTATGCATTTTTGCTACCTAAATTACCATTCTTAAGGAAAGCATGACTGTTGTTTTATCGCATCAAAAGCAGAGCCAACCCTGGTGAAGCCGACCCGACAAAAAAACGTTCATGCGGGATTTTTTGATATACTTCAATATTGTTACAACAATACAATTGAGTTATTGATCTTGATATCAGGCCCAATTGTAACACGTTAACAGATTTGTGAAATAGTTTTATAATTAATCATTCTGTTGTGCACTGATACACTGTATAACACATAAATTACATTTCATACACTTATAATTTGGAATAAAAACAATGCCGTTAACAATTATTCTGGTTGCGCCGGTTCGGGCGGAAAATGTGGGCGCAGCAGCCAGGGCTATGAAAACTATGGGATTCTCAGAATTAAGAATCGTAGACAGTGATGCCCATCGTCAGCCTGCTGCCGGCTGGGTTGCCCATGGCGCAGGAGAAATTGTGCAACAAGCGACAGAATATGCCAGTTTGCAGCAGGCGGTGGCCGATATGGATTTTGTGGTTGCCACGACAGCCAGAGGACGGGGCAAATATCGCTATTACTGTACCCCGCAGGAGCTGCAACCGATGATACAAGAGCGCCAGCAGTGGTGTCAGCGCATCGCCCTGGTCTTCGGTCGCGAAGATGCCGGGTTAACCAATGATGAACTGGCATTGGCGGATCTTCTGACCACGATCCCCATGCAGGCGGATTACCCCTCTCTTAACCTTGGCCAGGCGGTGATGCTCTACTGCTATCAGCTTTCTGGCTTGCACCAGTCTACCCGTCAGGAGGAGACGGTAGCATCGCAGGCAACGGAGGGATCGTTGCAGGTGTTGCGCCAGCGTGTGAGCCGATTATTGCAGCAATTGGCCCTGACGGAAGATCGCACTTTACATGACTGGCTCGATCAGCGTTTGGGTTACTTGCAGAAAAGAGATGTCGCTCTGCTGCATACATTATTACAGGACATTGATAAAGAATTAAGTTCTTAAAAATTAAAATTACGCAAATTAAAAATCTATTTTTTATCAATCCGTCAGATACAAATTCTTATTTTATGATTTTTTCTGGTTTAAATGTTTGCAGAAACTGAGCTTGTATAACCAGAAATTCATTGACATCTGTACGGGATTGCTTTAACCAATAGGCATCTATTACAAAAAGTGTTTGAGACAGTCATGTTGCTTACCAGCCAAAATATC
This sequence comes from Enterobacteriaceae bacterium, assembly GCA_051651345.1. Taxonomy (GTDB): domain Bacteria; phylum Pseudomonadota; class Gammaproteobacteria; order Enterobacterales; family JBOFSC01; genus JBOFSC01. Next base: position 2,836 of record JBOFSC010000668.1, on the reverse strand, counting down.
AGCACCACTATTATTACCATTACCGGTATCACGGATAGCGGAGCGGGCTGACGCGCATAACAGAGTGAAAAAGCCCGCATTTACAGATGCGGGTTTTTTTTCGGAGTACCTGCAGGAGAGAGCTAAAGTATGCGAGTATTAAAGTTTGGAGGAACGTCGGTTGCCAATGCAGAACGTGTCATGCGTGTGGCCGATATCATTGAGGATGATGCGCGTCAGGAGCAGGTAGCCACAGTGTTGTCTGCGCCAGCCAGGATAACCAACCATCTGGTGGCGATGATCGATAAGACGGTAGCCGGACAGGAGATCCTGACCCATATTGATGATGCTCAAACCATCTTTATCGATTTACTTAAAGGATTACAGCAGCTGCAGCCGGGATTCGATTATCAACGCCTGCAGCAAATGGCAGAGCAGGAGCTGGCGCAGTTAAAGCATGTCCTGCACGGTGTCTCGCTGTTAGGACAGTGCCCGGATGGAGTCAATGCGTTACTGATCAGCAAGGGGGAGAAGCTCTCCATTGCCATTATGCAATCGGTACTCCAGGCGCGTGGTTTTCCGGTGACGGTGATCGATCCGGTGAGCAACCTGCTGGCCTATGGACACTATCTGGAATCCACGGTTGATATTGCCGAATCGAGCCGGCGTATCGCTGAGCTGAATATTCCCCAGGACCACATTATTTTGATGGCGGGCTTTACGGCAGGTAACGAAAAAGGTGAAACGGTGGTGCTGGGACGCAATGGTTCCGACTACTCGGCGGCGGTACTGGCAGCCTGTTTACGGGCGGACTGTTGCGAAATCTGGACCGATGTGGATGGGGTTTATACTTGCGATCCGCGTACCGTACCGGATACACGCCTGCTGACCTCCATGTCCTATCAGGAGGCGATGGAACTCTCCTATTTCGGTGCCAAAGTACTCCATCCCAGAACAATCCAGCCAATCGCCCAGTTTAAAATTCCCTGCCTGATTAAAAACACCTCGAATCCCCAGGCACCGGGAACCCGTATTTGCGCTGAGAGCAGCGATCCGGATAATCCGGTGAAGGGGATTTCCACCCTCAATAATATGGCGATGCTTAATATCTCCGGGCCCGGTATGAAGGGGATGGTGGGCATGGCGGCGCGCATTTTTGCCGTGATGTCCCGCGCGGGGATCTCGGTGGTGCTGATCACCCAATCGTCATCAGAGTACAGTATCAGCTTCTGTATTCCGCAAAGTGATGTGTTCCGGGCGCGCAGAGCGCTGGAAGAGGAGTTCCATCTGGAGCTGAAAGATGGCCTGCTGGAGCCTCTGGATATTGTGGAGCACCTGGCGATTTTATCGGTGGTAGGGGATGGTATGCGCACCCTGCGCGGTGTCTCGGCCCGCTTCTTCTCATCACTGGCCAATGCCAATATTAATATTATCGCCATTGCCCAGGGCTCTTCTGAGCGCTCTATTTCTGTGGTGGTGGAAAACAGCGTGGCGGCGACCGGTATGCGTGTCTGCCATCAGGCGCTGTTTAATACCGAGCAGATTCTGGAAGTGTTTGTGATCGGCAGCGGCGTGGTGGGTGGTGCCCTGGTGGAACAGATACGTCGGCAACAGCCCCAACTGCGCAAAAAGAATATCGATGTGCGCGTGTGCGGTATTGCCAATGCCCACGCCATGCTGACCGATGTCAACGGTATCGATCTGGATCGCTGGCGCGAGGATCTGGATAAGGCCCAGGAAGCCTTTAATCTGGCGCGCCTGATCCGCCTGGTGAAAACCCACCATCTGATCAATCCGGTGATTGTGGATTGTACCTCCAGCGAGGAGATTGCCTCCCAGTATGAGGATTTCCTCAAAGATGGATTCCATGTGGTCACGCCCAATAAAAAGGCCAATACCGGCTCCCTTGAGTACTACCATGCCCTGCGCAGCGCGGCAGCCAAAGGGCGACGCAAGTTTCTCTATGATACCAATGTGGGTGCCGGTCTGCCGGTGATTGAAAATCTGCAGAACCTGCTCAATGCCGGTGATGAGCTGGAGCGCTTTAGTGGCATCCTCTCCGGTTCGCTCTCCTATATCTTTGGCTTGCTGGAAGAGGGGGTCTCCTTTTCCGAAGCCACGGCCAGAGCCAAAGAGAAAGGCTACACCGAGCCGGATCCGCGAGAAGATCTTTCCGGGATGGATGTGGCGCGCAAGCTGCTGATCCTGGCGCGTGAGTGCGGTTATCCCCTGGAGCTGGCCGATATTGAAGTGGAATCTGCCTTACCTCCGGGCTGCGACAGTGGCGGCTCCACAGCAGAGTTTATGCAGCATCTGGCACAACAGGACAGCTACTATGCCGATAAAGTCAATGCGGCTAAATCCCAGGGTAAAGTGTTGCGCTATGTGGGGGTGATTGAAGAGGGAGTGTGCTCGGTGCGTATTGAGGCCGTGACAGAAGATGATCCCCTGTATAAGATCAAAAACGGCGAAAATGCACTGGCCTTCTATACCCAATACTACCATCCGTTACCGCTGATTTTGCGTGGCTACGGTGCGGGCAGACAGGTGACGGCGGCAGGGGTTTTTGCCGATGTACTGCGTACGGTATCCTGGAAGCAAGGGGTTTAATTATGTTGAAGGTTTATGCGCCAGCCTCCATTGGTAATGTTGGGGTGGGGTTTGATGTGTTGGGCGCCGCTGTGACGCCAGTGGATGGCACGCTGCTGGGAGATTGTGTCTCCGTGGAGAAGGCCGGGCAGTTTAGTCTGATTTGCGAAGGACGCTTTGCCGCGAGTTTGCCCCAGGAGGCGCAGGATAATATTGTCACCCAGTGCTGGCAGCGTTTCTGTGCTGAGCTGGGCCAGGAGATCCCGGT
>JBOFSC010000667.1:0-1994 GCA_051651345.1 Enterobacteriaceae bacterium | reverse complement strand
TAATCAATATGGTGTAAGTGAATATGAAAGTTTTCCAACTATTGCTGTTGCTTATATTGGATTTGATTCACCCAATACCATATTAGCAAAAATAACAGGATATGATCCCGACACTGGGTTACCGGAGCTCAGTCTGGTTCCTCCTGTGGGGTCTGTTATCTATGATGAAATGAATCATTGCGGATGTACATTTGCCTCAGAAAACTATGATTATCATCATATTGGTTTACTCTGCGCCCGGGGTGCCTAATTCTACCGCCAGAGAAGGCACAGAATAACTTATCAACCCATCCCGCATACCCTGTTCAAAGACCTTGCTTGCCAGACCCGTATTCTTTTACTCTATACCCCATATAGAAGAAAGAGAATCAGGATGACATAACAATGTATAAAGGATGGAACCAGCGATTTCAGGGGGAATCCCTGTGCCGGTTGCTGCAACGATGTATCCCCTGGTGTGCGTTACTGAGCGCAGGCTGTCTTCTGTTAGGCTGGGGCTGGGGTCTGGGATTTGCCCCCATGGATTATCAGCAGAAAGAGAGCTTTCGCATAATCTATTTTCATGTGCCCGCTGCCAGTGCCTCGATGCTGATCTACCTGCTGATGGCGCTGGCCGCTGTCGTGGCCTTGATCTGGCGCAACCGCAACGCAGAGTTATTACTGGCGGCCATGGCACCGGTGGGGGCTGTGATGACATTTATTGCCCTGACCAGCGGTTCTGCCTGGGGGAAGCCCATGTGGGGCACCTGGTGGGAATGGGATGCCAGACTCACTTCGGAACTGATCCTGCTGTTTCTCTATCTGGGCGCTATCGCACTTTATCACGGTTTTAATAATCCCCGCCTGGCCGGACAAGCTGCCAGTATTCTGGTGCTGGTCGGGGTGGTCAATCTGCCCATCATTCACTTTTCCGTCGAGTGGTGGAATACCCTGCATCAGGCCTCCACGCGTCTGCAACAAACTATTCACCCCAGTATGCGCACGCCGCTGCGCTGGGCCATGCTGGGCTATCTGAGCTTTTTCATCACTCTGACGCTGATGCGTTGGCGTAATCTTCTGTTGCTGGAAGAGCAGAGCAAACCCTGGGTGGCCGCACTGGTGGTCGGGGAGCAGCGACCATGACTCCGGCTTTTGCCTCCTGGCATGATTTTTTCACCATGGGGGGATATGCCCTCTATGTCTGGCTCGCGGCAGGGCTGGCGCTCTCTGGCTTTCTGCTGCTGTTGATACATACCCACTGGCAGCGGCGGCAGATTTTACGTCAGATCCGACAACGATTACGAAGGCAACAGCGCCTGCAACAGAACAGTGCAAAGGAGAGACAGCCATGAATCAAGGGAGACGTTATGGACGTCTTTATCTGGTGCTGGGCTTACTGGCGGGCAGCGCCCTGATCGTCACGCTGGTACTGTATGCCCTGCGCTCCAATATTGATCTCTTCTATACCCCAGGCGAGATTGTCCATGGCGGCAAGCAGAAACCAAAACCCCATATTGGCCAGAGATTGCGTATCGGCGGTATGGTTCAACCCGGTTCAGTACACCGCGATGGGGACTCACTTAAAGTCAGCTTTGCCCTGTATGATGCTCAGGCCGTAGTCAGCGTCACTTATCAGGGAATTCTGCCGGATCTGTTCCGCGAGGGTCAGGGCGTTGTTGCCAAAGGGGTGCTACAGGCAGATAACCATATTGTCGCCAGCGAAGTGCTGGCAAAGCATGATGAAAATTATACCCCACCAGAAATCGCCGAAGCCATGGAGAGCAATCATCTCCCCCAGGTGCCACAGGAGAAACCCTAACTATGTTGCCGGAACTGGGAAATTTTGCCCTGGCATTGGCGCTGGGCTTATCGCTGCTGCTGGGTATTTATCCCTTATGGGGAGCCGCGCGCGGCGATCAAGCCATGATGGCCAGCGCCCGTCCCCTGACCTGGGGCCTGAGTGGTGCCACTCTGCTGGCCTTTTTATGCCTCTGTTACGCCTTTGCCAGCAATGA
>JBOFSC010000666.1:0-1778 GCA_051651345.1 Enterobacteriaceae bacterium | reverse complement strand
GGTCAACATATCAAAGGTGCGGTAGAAAGTAGCCTGAATCGAGTTAACACTATGGAAGCGTTAATTAAATCATCATTCATTTATAGACTTGAATAAAGAGAACCATAACGGAGATGCGTTTGGCACCACCGCGAGTATGGTTGTCGATAATACAGGTGTTCCTGCAACCTCTCAGTTTTATTTAATGATGGTGGACTCGATAAAAAGACAAGCGGATAACTCGTTATTGATCACTTACAAAGAGCTGAAAACAACATTAGCCGAATTATTTAAAACTAAACAGCCCGTTTTTATTGAAGGTACCTTTATCAGAAAGGCGCCTTCCAATGGGATATGTCAATAATCAGTGCAGGGTGCACTCATGCACCCTTATCCCTGTTAACTGTACAAAGCATGGGTTTAACTTTGCAGATAGACCGCCTGGGTATGGGTATACTCATACAGACCATGCTTGCCATCCGCGCCACCGATACCTGAGTGGCGCACGCCGGCATGGAATCCCTGCATCGCTTCAAAATTTTCCCGGTTAATATAGGTTTCGCCAAAGTTAATCTCACGAATGGCCTGCATCGCTTTATTGAGATCCCGGGTATACACCGAGGAGGTTAAGCCGTAGTCACAATCGTTAGCCAGCGCGACGGCTTGTTCCAGGGAGTCGACAATCTGAATGGGCAGTACCGGGCCAAAAATTTCCTGGCGCATAATCTCCATATCGGTACGGCACTGGGTCAGGACGGTGGGCTGGAAGTGAAAGCCGGAGGGCAGTTTGGCAATCTCGCCGCGACACACCAGGCTGGCACCTTCGGCAAGCGCGGTCGCTACCTTTTGTTGCACGTTATTTAACGCCCTGTGGTTAATCAGAGGCCCCATATCGATGTCCGGTTGGGCAATAGGATCACCATAGCGCGTGGCTTGCATGGCTTTGCTGATCTTATCAATAAACTGTTCTGCCACCGGCCGTTCCACATAGACCCGCTCTGCGCAGTTACACACCTGTCCGGTATTGATAATGCGTGAGGCATGGATCGCTTTTACCGCCAGATCCAGATCGGCATCGGCAAGCACCAGCGCTGGGGCTTTTCCGCCCAGTTCCAGGTTGACCTTAGTAATATGGGAAGCCGCCGCAGCCATAATACGTGAGCCGGTGCTAACGCTACCGGTAAAGCTGATCATATCCACCCCATGATGACCGGCAAGTGCTGCCCCCACCTGACCGTCACTAAACAACACGTTAAATACGCCTGCTGGCAGATCCGTTTGTGCCACCAGTCGGGCAAATTCAAAACAGTTATTCGGTGTCTCTTCACTGGGTTTGATGACGATGGTATTGCCGGTTAACAGTGCCGGAGCCATTTTGCGGGCGATCAGAAAGAAGGGGAAATTCCACGGCAGAATACCGGCAACCACCCCCAGGGGTTTGCGAAACAGGAAGATATTTTCGCCGGGACGATCGCTGGTGATAATTTCCCCTTCAATACGCCGGGCCCACTCCGCCATATAATCCAGATAATCTGCGGTAAAGTTCACCTCCACCCGGGACAGGGGTAGCACTTTCCCCTGTTCCAGGGTAATAGTGAGGGCCAGATGCTCGGCATTGGCGCGTATTTTTCCAGCGATTTGCCGCAAAAAACCCGCCCGCTCAATGGCACTCTTTTTAGCCCAGGCGGGCTGAGCGGCGCGCGCGGCGGCCAGCGCCAGCTCAGTCTCATGCTGCTCACTGATCGGCATTTTAGACAGCAGAACGCCGGTGGCTGGGTTATAGACATCGAGATGATGTT
>JBOFSC010000665.1:0-3736 GCA_051651345.1 Enterobacteriaceae bacterium | reverse complement strand
TGTAATAAATATTGCACCTATTGTGTGGTGCCCTATACCCGTGGCACCGAGGTCAGTCGTCCCTGTGATGATATTCTTTATGAGATAGCGCAACTGGCGCAACAGGGCGTGCGTGAAGTGAATCTGCTGGGGCAGAATGTCAATGCGTATCGTGGTGCCACCTTTGATGATGGCACCTGCAGCTTCGCCGAGCTGCTGCGTATGGTGGCCACCATCGATGGTATCGATCGCATTCGCTTTACCACCAGCCATCCGATCGAATTTAGCGACGATATTATTGAAGTCTACGCCGATACACCGGAACTGGTCAGTTTCCTGCATCTGCCGGTACAGAGCGGTTCTGATCACATCCTGAATCTGATGCAGCGCTCACATACCGTACTGGAATATAAGTCGATTATTCGCAAACTACGCAAAGTGCGTCCCGATATTCAAATCAGCTCTGACTTTATCGTTGGCTTTCCCGGCGAAACCAGCGAAGATTTCGCCCAAACCATGCAGTTGATTGCGGATATTCAGTTTGATATGAGTTTTAGCTTTATCTTCTCTCCGCGCCCCGGCACGCCCGCCGCTGATAGGGCGGATGATGTCACGGAGCAGGAGAAAAAAGAGCGCCTCTATCTGCTGCAGCAGCGTATTACCCAGCAGGCAATGAACTACAGCCGCCGAATGCTGGGCACAGTGCAACGTATTCTGGTAGAGGGCACATCGCGCAAGAGTATTATGGAGTTATCCGGCCGTACCGAAAACAATCGGGTGGTTAATTTTGTCGGTACCCCCGATATGGTCGGTCAGTTTGTTGATGTTGAGATCACCGAGGTACAGCCCAACTCACTGCGCGGTACAGTGGTGCTTAACGAACAGCAGATGAACCTGCGCACTCAGGAGTCACCGCAATCGGTGTTGGAACGTACGCGCAAGGAAGATAAACTGGGCGTCGCGCTGCATCATCCATAACTTAAATACCTGGACAACCAAGAGGATAACATTGAACACTGCCAAACAAGAGATCACGCTGGAACCTTTCGATAACCCACGGCTGCTGAGCCTGTGTGGCCCTTTCGATGACAATATCAAACAGCTGGAGCGGCGTCTGGGGATTGAGATCAATCGCCGCGACAATCTGTTCCAGCTGGTCGGCCCGCCGCTGTTGATCAATGCTGCGGCGGATATCCTGCGCAAACTCTATGTTGAAACCGCTCCGGTGCGGGGGTTCCTGCAGGATATTGAGCCGGAACATCTGCATCTGGCCATTAAAGAGAGCCGCGTTCTGGAACAGAGCGAGGAGCAGATCCCCGATTATGGTAAAAGTGTCCACATCCGTACCAAACGGGGCATGGTGAAACCCAGAACCCCCAATCAGGCGCAATATATTGCCCATATTCTGGATTACGATATTACCTTTGGCGTCGGTCCGGCCGGTACCGGCAAAACTTATCTGGCGGTGGCCGCTGCGGTGGATGCCCTGGAGCGTCAGGAAATTCGCCGTATTCTGCTGACGCGCCCGGCAGTCGAAGCCGGAGAGAAGCTGGGCTTTTTACCCGGCGATCTGAGCCAGAAGGTCGACCCTTATCTGCGCCCGCTCTATGATGCCCTGTTTGAGATGCTGGGCTTCGAGCGCGTGGAGAAACTGATTGAGCGTAATGTGATTGAAGTGGCCCCCCTGGCCTATATGCGCGGGCGCACTCTGAACGATGCTTTTATCATTCTGGATGAGAGCCAGAACACCACCATCGCCCAGATGAAAATGTTTTTGACCCGTATCGGCTTTAACTCCAAAGCGGTGATTACCGGCGATATCACCCAAATAGATCTGCCCGGTCATATCAAATCGGGGTTACGCCATGCCATTGAAGTGCTTCCCGATGTCAAAGAGGTGAGTTTTAATTTTTTCCACAGTGATGATGTGGTGCGCCACCCCGTGGTCGCCAAAGTGATCACCGCCTACGAAAAGTGGGAAGCCGGCGAAGAGATACGCCTGCGGGGAGCAAAGCCATGATCACCCTCGATCTGCAAATCGCCTGCGATAACAGCGACGGTCTGCCTGTTGAGTCGGATTTTCTGCGCTGGTTGCAGGCGACCCTGCCCCCGGAACAGGAAGAGACAGAAGTGACCATTCGTCTGGTGGACGAGGCGGAAATCCGTGAGCTTAACCACACATACCGCCATAAAGATGCCTGCACCAATGTGCTCTCCTTTCCCTTTGAAGCGATGCCGGGGATTGAATTACCCCTGCTCGGTGATATCGTCATCTGCCGGCAGGTGGTGGAGCAGGAGGCGCAGGAACAGCACAAATCTTTACCTGCACACTGGGCACATATGGTTGTGCATGGTACTCTTCATCTGCTAGGGTATGATCATATTGAAGATCAGCAGGCTGATGAAATGGAATCGCTGGAAAGCCGTATTATGTCCAATCTGGGCTATCCTGATCCTTATACTGCAGCCACCCAAGAGAATAAAGAATAGAAAACGCATGAGCGACGAACATTCACGTAACAGTGACGACACCCCTCCTAAAAAAGGTATTATCTCCCTGATCCTCAACACGTTGTTCCATGGGGAACCCAGAAATCGTGAGGAGTTGGTTGAACTTATCCGCGATTCAGAACAGCACGATCTGATCGACCCCTCCACCAGAAGCATGTTGGAAGGGGTGATGGATATTGCTGAGGAGCGGGTACGGGATATTATGATGCCGCGCGCGCAAATGGTTACACTGAAGCTGAATCAGAGTCTGAAAGAGTGTCTGGATGTCATTATCGATTCAGCCCATTCGCGTTTCCCGGTGATCAGCGCCGATAAAGATCATATCGAGGGGATCCTGCTGGCAAAAGACCTGCTGCCCTTTTTACTGCCGGATGCAGAGCCTTTTAGCATTGCTCAGATCCTGCGGCCTGCGGTGGTGGTGCCGGAAAGCAAACGCGTCGACCGTATGTTAAACGATTTCCGTTCAGAACGTTTTCATATGGCGATTGTTGTCGATGAGTTTGGCACGGTCTCTGGTCTCGTGACCATCGAAGATATTCTGGAGATGATCGTCGGCGAAATTGAGGACGAATATGATGATGAAGAGCAGGATGGCGATATCCGTCGTCTCAGCCATCATACTTTTTCTGTCCGCGCCCTGACGCCTATTGAGGACTTTAATCGCGCCTTTAGCACCCATTTCAGCGATGATGAAGTGGATACGGTAGGTGGATTGATGACCCTCTCCTTTGGTCATCTTCCCAGCCGGGGCGAGTCCATTACCCTGAAGAACTACGTTTTCAAGATCACCATGGCAGATAGTCGGCGCGTGTTACAGGTGCAGGTCACCCGGCCCGATCACTCCCCTCCCGTTCAATTAGATGGCATTTGAGCAGATGACTCTCTCCCCACCTTCCTGGGTTAACAACACATGGATTAACAACACATGGGTTCGACTGCTGCTGGCATTGCTGGCGGGGGCACTGGGGACCCTGGCCTTCTCCCCTTTCAATCTCTGGCCTGCCGCCATCGTCTCCCTCAGCGCTCTGCTGCTGCTGACGCTCAATCGCCGTGCCCGTCAGGGGGCGCTGCTCGGTTTTGTCTGGGGTGCGGGCCTGTTTGGCACCGGCATTAACTGGGTTTATGTCAGCATCGCCGACTTTGGCGGTATGCCCACTGCGGTTAATCTGGCGCTGGTGGCGCTGCTGGCGCTCTACCTGGCCCTCTATCCGGCCCTGTTTGCCGGGTTACTCTGTCGTTTCTGGCC
>JBOFSC010000664.1:0-3380 GCA_051651345.1 Enterobacteriaceae bacterium | reverse complement strand
CTGATAGGCAAGCTGTCGGGAATGCAACTGGGTATGTTGTTTTATGTTGAGATATTGTGTGAGATAAAGTACCTGGCTGTGGCGACAGAGTTGTTATGAACTCAGTCTGCCAACACTGTAAAATTAACATTATTAAGACGCATCGATTTACAATGAATTGGATAGTACTGAAGAAGAGAGATATTATTTGACAGAAACACAGCCCGCATTTGCTCGATAATTAAACAAAATTAGCGTAGAAAAAACATCCATCGGAGAGATAAACAGAATATCTTAAACAACCGAATATAACACAATCAAAAAACGGCCACGAAACGCCCTAAACATGAACGAAAATCACCCTAACCCAACAGGCCAACAAATCACTCCCTGCTGCTGTCCTGTCGTCAAACTCTCCCGCGCTACAACAACTGCGCCAGGCGATTTAAATCAGACTGAATCGCCCCGGCCGTGACATCCCTTCCTGCACCTGGTCCACGGATAATCAATGGATTATCCCGATACCAACGACTTTCCACCGCAAAAATATTATCTCCCGGCAACAGTGATGCCAGTGGATGATCCTGCGATATGGCCTCCACCCCGACACGGGCCTGACCATTAGCACTGAAACGGGCCACATAACGCAACACCATGCCCAGTTCCTTAGCCGCAGACAGGCGTTGTGACATCTGTTGATTCAGGTTGTGGCAATCTGCAAAGAAATTATCAACCGGCCCCAGTGCAGCAGCCTCCGGCACCAGTGACTCCACCCGAACCTGATCCGGCTCGATATCATAACCCGCCTCACGGGCCAGAATAACCAGCTTACGCATCACATCCCGACCAGATAAATCATCACGGGGATCAGGTTCCGTTAATCCTTTCTGCCATGCCTGCCTGACCAGCTCCGTAAAAGGAATCTCTCCATTATATTGCAGGAATAACCACGACAAAGTACCAGAAAAAATACCACTGATAGAGAGAATGATATCGCCACTATCACGCAGATCGCGTATGGCATAATTAATGGGTAAGCCAGCGCCCACGGTCGCGTTATAGAGCCAGTGCCGCCCCGTCTTGGCAAACGCATCACGGATCTGCCGGTATGTTCCACTGGCTGAGGAACCAGCGACTTTATTGGCACTGATCACATGAAAACCCAGATTAGCAAATGTCAGGTAACGATTGGCCAGTTCAGCACTGGCCGTCACATCCAGAATAATCAGGTCATCGAAAGGATGAGCCTGCATCCAGGTAAGCAGTTCGCTCTCTGTATGAGGCTGAGCTTCCTCGTTAAAAAATGCCAGGACACGGCTGGCATCAACACCGCGATAGTCCAGGCAACTGGCATGGGAATCCACCACCCCCGCCAGAATAAACTCAAAACCACTGCGCGCAGAAAGGGTCTGCTGCTCTTTGGCAAAGAGTTCCAGCCAGCGGGAGCCGCTATTGCCCTTACCAAATAACACCAGCCCTATCTCTTTCTCAGCACGGAATAAACTGTGGTGCAACCCCTGTATCAAAGGCCCGCCTGAACCATTGCGTAATACCGCCACCAGACTGATGTTCTCTTCCGATTGCCAGAAAAACTCCACAGGCTGATCCGCCAGTTGCTGATAAAAACGGTGGCAATGCAGGGGTGTATTGCACACTCCCGCCCCCACCAACGCAACCAGCGAAAAGCCATGGCGTAGCTGTAACTTACCAGGTAAGTCAGCCTGTTGCACAATGTCGTAAGCACTTTGGGCGATCTCGGTGGTATAGCAGAGTTGCAGCAGATGGCGATCAGGGTGTAGCCCCAACACCAGAGGAATAATTTTTCTGTGCTGCACAAACTGCTGTAACGCCTGCACCACCTGGGCAAAATCAGCCTGAGCATCCACCTGAAAATCGATTAAACAGACCTGCTCATGACTGGTGACCACCTTGGCCCCCATTCCACTCGCCAGGATCCGCTCTATACGCGTCGAACCGGACTCCGGCTGATAGCTACAACGTAATTGCAGATCAATATTACTACCGGCAACAGGTTGCAGAGTCCTTGAATGCAGCACCGGTGCCGCCAGGCGGGAAAGCTCGCTGGCTTCATCCAGACGCAGTAAAGGCAGCAGGCAGGCATCTTTCACTTTGCGCGGATCGGCACTATATACGCCAGCCACATCACTCCAGATAATCACCTGGATAACCTCTGCCAGCGCGGCTATCTGTGTTGCCGAATAATCACTGCCATTACGGCCCAACAAAACTGTTTCACCTGCAGCATTACGGGCAATAAATCCGGTAATCACGGCGATTTTATCAGAGCATCCGGCCATTTTTTCCTGCAGCAGAGCCCTGGACAGCGCATCATCAATCTGTGGTAAAGGCGCCCGCTCTGTACGCAGAAACTCCCGTGCATCCCACCATACCGCAGACAGTCCATGCTGAGTTAAACAGGCCGCCATCAGGCGTGCTGACCAGATTTCACCATGGCCCACGACTTCAGCATACAACGCATCATGCACAGGCTCATTAAGAAGCAGGCTTAAACGTTCCACATCCGCCAGAAAAGCGTCAGCCAGGGGTTTAGCCATCTCTTCCGGTAGCAGCCCATTGATCAGCTCCAACTGATAATGGTAAAGCTCATCACGGACATCAGTAGCAGAAGAGGGATCTGTCTGACACTGCTCCAGCCAGGCGATCAACTGATTGGTGGTCTTGCCTGCAGCCGACACTACCACCATATCGTTGCTGTACCCATACTGCGCCAAAATTCTGGCGACTCGCTGATAACACACCACATCCTGTAGACTACTGCCACCAAATTTGTGCAGTTGGCGACGCTGAGAAGCCCCTGTGTGACATTTTGCAGTCATAACTAACCTTTATTGCTAACAGCCTGAAAAGCCCTGTCCAGATCCGCGATTAAATCTTCGCTGTCTTCGAGTCCGACAGAAATACGTAATAAATTATCCGAAATACCCGCAAGATGGCGCGCCTCCTCACTCATCCCAGCATGGGTCATGGTGGCGGTATGGGAGATCAGACTCTCCACCCCGCCCAGAGATTCCGCGAGGGTAAATAGGGATAAGGCAGATAAAAACTGGCGCAACTCCGCTTCTCCCCCCTGCAGTTCAAAACTGAGCATCGCGCCAAATCCATGCTGCTGCTTTTTCGCGATAGGGTGGCCCGGATGTTCAGGTAAACCGGGATAATAGAGCTGTTTAACCAGAGGCTGCTTTTGCAGATAATCGACAAGCACCATCGCATTGCTTTGCTGTTGCTTAACCCGCGCCGACAGCGTTCGCAAACCCCGCAGCAACAAGTAGCTATCAAATGCCGCGCCGGTGACACCGATATTATTGGCCCACCAGGCCAGTTCTGTCATTAATTCACTGTCCTGACCAATAACAACACCG
>JBOFSC010000663.1:0-5249 GCA_051651345.1 Enterobacteriaceae bacterium | reverse complement strand
GTGCTGTGGTTGTGTTGGTTGTTTTGGCGAATGATCATTTGATCATGATCACAGCACACTTTCCACTCTTTTTTCTAAAAATACGTCATTTTTTCTATCGTTATCAGTTGGTTGATCCTAAAGATCCTACGTATAAATAGCTCATACCAGCTGCGTAACTCATTTAAAACAGCCGCACCTTCGCTCAACAAGTTACTATTGATATAGTTCTCTTGAGATGAGCCATCTATTGGTCGTAAATCTTTGGCATGCCCCACTTCATGCGCCAAATCAGATATCATCTTAAGCTCGTCGGTCATCCCCACATTGTCGATAACAATTGATTTACTGTCTGCGCAGCTATAGGTTCCACCATAGGGGTTGGTACATATCATCCAGCCCTGTTGATATAATTGTCGAATATCCTCTTTTAACCCTGGCACTTTACTGAGTATAGCCGTTTCTGTTGGTTGCCATATTTTAGCCGTATAACCGTCCCTGGATGAATTTGCTGTGATTGTATCCTTCACTGTATCACTGATATCTTGTTGTAACTGTACGGTTATGGCCTCGCTGTCAGGATAGAGGCGGGCCATCAACTCTTTATCCTGAAGTAGTTTTTCTTTTAACTGATGAAAAGTAATACTGGTCCAGGCGGCATCATGCAGATTATTTTCATCATAGACATAGAGTTGCCCTTGCGCAGTACCACAGATATGAAAAAGAGTGTTATTAATCGTGATCTCAGCATTGTAGACTTTAAAAGTTTGATCAAAGGGGGCTTCCAGTATGCTACGGGCAATCTGATCAAATTGTGTGGCGAATGACTCCTGTAATCCCGCTCGATCATCAACTGAAATGATCAAAGGCTGAATCTCTTCATCCAGAGTTGTATTCCCCAGGCAGAGTCGGCTGCAAAAGGTTGCCAGAGTCTCTTTGATGCCAGATGGCATCTGTTTTTGCTCATTCGGAGGGCGACCCAGTCTGGCAACGTTGGTTATTATTCCAGCTGTGATGCGTGATCTTATTGGTGGCATTGTAATACCCTTAAGCAGTAAGAGAGTTGATTCAGGCAATTACCACACTTTTTAACTGCTCTGGAGAGCGCTCTTCAAAATTGAAACTGATCACCCGACCATGTTGATCCGGTTCGCTGGAATAGCTGGTCACTTCATAAATTGAGCGCCCACGGGGAATATCGGTGATGCTCAGTTTAGGATAGTGTTGCTTGATCTCCTGTAAAGTGATGCCTTTACCTGCCAGATTGATAATAAAAAGAATCATTTCATAATCCGGTGCCCCTTTGCGGCGCAAATGGGTTTTCTCAACGCTGACCTCATCAGTTAAGGGAAATCCTTCACTTTCATAAATGGTGTAGTATTCATTCTCATTTTGTAAAATCAGCGGCACAGATAATAGCTGTTCCGGCTTCCAGCTGGGGTCAGACAGGGCGCTTGAGAGGTGGGTGATCAATGACCATATGCTGTGCTGTGGCATAGTATCCTCTGTAGAGTCTGTACAACTGTCATTAAAATGACGGTTGTGGGTGAAATAAGCGAGAATGAGTACAGATAAGATTAAGTTTAGTTTAATTGGGGTGGGGATGCGAATAATCGCGGGTGAAGTCTTAAATGGTACTTTAGCCCTGTGTCAGGCGGAGGGGGTATAGGTTCTCAGACCCGCCGTGAATCCATCCCTGGAGGCTCGGAGCGCAGCATCCATGCTGCTTACGGTCTGATAACCTATACCCCCTCCACCTGTTACGTTATTGTCGAAAAATGATGGACATCTGTGTATCAGCCTAACGGATTATGCTCCTTCAGGTTTTAAATCCGTGGCGGGTTTAGTGGTGGTTTCGCGCTCATAGGTAATGATCTCTAATGCTTCCTCGGGCGTCATGGTCTTGGCTGGGGTCAGCAGGGTGACCAGGAGACCACTGACCAGAGCACTGGTAACAGCCGGAATACAGGGATTGCCCCAGAAGGCCAGCCAGTCAGGTTGCAGCAGAATAATGACTGAGGCCGTAGATCCCCCCAGCAGAGTGGCCAGTGCGCCCTGCCAGTTGTAAGGTTTCCAGAAGCGGCCCAGTAAACCACAGACAAACAGCCCCGACAGCAGTGTCGATATCATACGGGTGATGTAGGTAATGATATCATTCGAGGTGAGGGCAAATGCCAGCGCAATACCGATCACCACGGCCAGATAGATACGTGATAAACGAATCGCGTATTGCTCTGGCGGCATATGGCCTTTGACCATGGTGTAGAGGTCGCGCATCACGATGGAGACACCCGCAATGGCATCGGAGCTGGCTGAGGAGATCACTGCAGACAGGCCCGCGATCAGGATAATGATGCCAATAGCCATGGGAAAGACGTTGGTGGCATAGAGGAAGGCATAATTATTATTGGTCAGGTTGGGGTTCATGGTATAAGTTGCCATACCGATAATGGCGGGTAACGCGGCGAAAAATAGGTATAAACCCCCGGACAGAATAAAGGACTTGCGTACCGAAGAGACACTTTCTGCCGAATAGATGCGCTGCCGGTAAGCCGGTGTTGCCAGCACGCCCACGCCGATCACCATCGCCAGCGAGAGGGCCGGGATCACGCCGAGCTTATCCACGGCAAACCAGCTTAAAGCTGCCGGGTCCATGGCTTGTTCAATGGCTGCCCAGCCGCCCACCTTGTCAACGGAGAGAACCGCCATCAAAATAAAGCCGATAAACAGAATAATCGCCTGAATGGTGTCGGTCCAGACCACAGCCGAATAGCCGCCGATGATCACGTAGATAGAGAAGGCGAGGGCGATAATAATCTTGGCGATGGAGAGATCCATCTCGGTGGCCCAGGCCAGATAGAGGCTGCCCCCCAGAATATGCGCGCCCAGCCAGCCGACACAGGCGATAAAGATCATCACCGCTACCACGTTTTTTACCAGTTTATTGGCTCCCACATAGTAAGAGAGCTCTTCGCTCATGGTCATAAAGCGCAGTTTTCGCACCGGGGCAAACCACCAGCCTACCAGCAGGATGCCGATGGCACCGCCCAGCCCGTACAACATGCCAGCCCAACCATTGGCATAACCAAAGCCGATAGCTCCCATACTGGAGCCGGTGCCAACCATGGTTCCTATCGTTGAGCCAAGGATTAAAAACAGCGGCAGGGAGCGTCCACTCAGCAGGAATTCCTCCCCTGTTTTTTGGTTGCGCGATACATACCAGCCCAGCCAGATCATGGCGACGATATAGAGGAAAAAAGATAAAAGAAAAACAGTGCTATTCATTGCATACGCTCCCGACAAATCCTGTTTGTCATTTTGCCCAACAACACATGCGTCATTATTTATAATTAATTATCAAATAATTGTGGTAATAAAGAGGTTATTGATCTTTATAACAGGTGATATCCACCTCAACTTTGCAATCGACGACTAACGATGTGACGGCACAAATACGGGCCGGAGGGTGCTCGCTAAAAAATTCACGAAATACTTTATTAAATGAGCTGAAATAGCGGGCATCCGTGAGAAAGACTTTGACATGGACGACATCTTTCAGTGAGTAATCCGCCTCCTGCATAATGTCGATACAGTTTTGCAGTGCCAGGCGGGACTGTTCGACAATACCGCCCTCGACCACCTCACCATCGCGCATCGGGGTCTGACCGGAAATATAGAGCCAGCCACCGGCCTCAACTGCCCGGGCAAAGGGCAGGTGCTGCCCTCCGGTACCTGAACTGCCTTCAACACCATAGCGTTTAATTGTCATGTGAACTCTCCATTTTAAAGTGATGCGCGGGTCAGAAAACGCCCCCGGCGCTCTCCGGTCAGTTGGCGCTGGTGATAGGTGAGCGCGCCGTTGACCACCACGGCCTCAATACCGGCCGCAGCGACCTGTGGGTTGGTAAAGGTGGCGCTGTCAATGATGGTATCAGGATCAAACAGCACTAAGTCGGCATAGTAGCCCGCTCGCAGCAGGCCACGGCGCGTCAGGCCATAACGGGCTGCTGATTTGCCGGTCATCTTATGCACCGCCTCAGCCAGGGGAAAAAGTTGTAATTCGCGGCTGTAATGTCCCAGTACCCGTGGGAAGGAGCCCCATAGACGTGGGTGCGGCATGGGATCATTAGGCAGTCCATCGGAGCCAATCATACTGAGAGGAAAACGCAGCACCCGCTGCACGTCTTGCTCATCCATGTTGTAGTAGATAGCTCCGGCGGGCATCAGTTTAGGGGTGACCTGAGACAAGGTTTCGCCCCACTCTTGCGCAATTTGCGCCAGGGTTTTGCCTGCAACTTCCGGATGAGGTTCTGACCAGGTGATAACAATATCGAACTCATCGGTCACCTGTTTGGGATCCAGGGTGGAGGAGCTGGCGGAGTAGGGGTAACAGTCGCAGGCCACATCCTGCTGCTGGCTGGTCTTACTGAGCAGTGCCAGAGTTTCTGTGGTGCGTCCCCAATTTTGGGCCCCGGCACATTTATGGTGCGAGAGAACAACCGGCACCTGACCGTGACGGGCGATGGCGAAGGCCTCCTCCATCGCCTGCAAAACCGGTGCAAACTCGGAGCGCAGATGGGTGGTGTAGAGGGCATTAAAAGCGCTGAGCTCCTCCGCCAGCGCCATGACCTCTTCGGTGGGGCTGGCAAAGGCGCTGGCATAGGCGAGACCTGAGCTTAATCCCAGGGCACCCTCCTGCAATCCCTGGCGTAACTGCTGACGCATCAGGGCGATCTCCGGCTGGCTGGCCGGGCGCATCAGGGAGTCCATATGATTGTTGCGCAGGGTGGTATGACCGATCAGGGTGGCCACATTGACCGTTGGCCGGGCCTGCTGCACGGCCTGGTGGTAAGCCGCTACCGTGGGATAGGTGAAATCTGCTTTGCTGCCCAGCAGGTTCATCGGATCGGGGACTTCGTTGTCAATGCTGGCGCAGGCTGCACTGATGCCGCAATTGCCGACGATCACACTGGTCACCCCCTGAGTGATTTTTGGTACCATCTGCGGAAAGCGGATCACATTGGTATCGTCGTGGGTGTGCACATCAATAAACCCCGGCGCCAGAACTTTGCCCTGCCCGGTGATGGTCAGATCCGCCTCACCGCTCAGGTTGGGTTGGATAGCGACAATCTGGTCGCCAGCGGTGGCCACATCGGCGACAAAGCCTGCGCTGCCACTGCCATCAATCACGGTCACCCCTTTAAATAACAACTCATAACGCATTAGCCATTCTCCTTAATCCCCCAACGGTTGGCGATTTTCACCCTCAC
>JBOFSC010000662.1:0-9899 GCA_051651345.1 Enterobacteriaceae bacterium | reverse complement strand
ACACTTCGGCTCTTCCGGCGGCGGCTTATCACCGGGAGAAGCTGACGAGATGGTATTAAACTGATAAATGGTAAATGCCTGATCCGGGATAATGGCATCCTCAGTTTGATTCACCGTGCCCATGGTGTAGGTATACCAGCCACGGCCTTTGGGATCGTAATCAAACAGTTGTACCCGCGCTCCGGCATTCTGCTGGCTGTAGTTGGGATAGGCCAGCCAGGCACCGGGGCTGGGTTTGGCACTGTCGGAGTGGAGTGTCGCTCCCCCCGGCTGGATGGTGAAAAATACCGGTACATCGTTATAAGGCATGGGGAACGGTGACTGATCCAACGGTAATGGGGTAATCCCCACTTCGGTGACAATTTTACCTTCCGCATCACGGATCACGGTCCCCGCCGGAATATGCAGTTCCAGTCCTGGTAAGTCAGGGTGAGTGATCACCGTTTCCTCTTTGGTGGGCGAAGGGATCTGCACCACATTGTCGGTATCCAGCTTTGGCATCCAGAAGGTAAAATCCAGCTCATTCTGACCTTGCTGTACCACCATATGGTAATCAAAGCGGCCATAGGTGCTATCTTTGCTGCTGGCACTGCGTCCGTCGATGGCAAGGGTCTGCCCGCCGGGAGAGATACCGGCCAGAGTAAAGTTGCCTTCCTGGTCACTCTGCACACTTTTTCCTGCCATGGACAGGGTGACGCCCGCCAGAGGCTGACCATCCAGACGCAGTACCTGGCCTGCAACAGAGGCAGATGTGGCGGCCCGCACTTTCCTGGCGCGCGGGAACAGAACGCGAGTGCGCGCTTCTGTCAGCACGCCTTCACTTTTCCAGCGCTTTTCCACCACGCTGCGTGCCTGTGGGCTCAGGGAGTCGATAAACTCATAACGGCGTTTCTGTTCGCTGATAAAGTCGCGGCTATGTTTAAATACCCGCCCACTGGTCCAGTCACCCTGGTAGTTGCGTTTATTCGGTTGCCAGTCGCTCTTGCCTGCAGAGGTTTTTTTGTTACCTTTCAGACGCTGCTGTGCAGATTTAGCGGGCGGCGTATTGCTTACCTTCGCTGTCTGAAATGCAATCACTGTGAAATCCAGTGGCTGTCCCTGTGCATCTTGCACACCTTTCAGCATCAGGTTGTAGCTGTTGCCGGGCAAAAGCTGTTTTTCCGGCTGAACAGAGATAACCTGCCCCTTCTCAGAGGCAGTGATGGCCGTGTTGACGGGACCCGTGACACCCACCAGGGTGATGGTTTCGCTGTTGAAGGTGGGGATATCCATCGGTTGCACAAAGCGCAATTCAATGGGCGTATCGACAGCGACTTCTGTGGCACCGTTTGCCGGTTGGCTGGTGAGGAGTTGTGTTTTTTGCTGTGTTGCTGGTGTGTTCTGTTGCGCGTTGACCAGTAACGGTATGAGCAATGTCAGCAGCGCCAGCAGTGCCCATAACAGCAGAGCCGCCTCTTTCCATAGAGATGTGTTGCGATTTTTTAACATAGAAATATCTCCCAGGCAGCCGGATTGCCGACTGCCGGTTCCATGGTTCAAGAAACAGGTTTATTGAGTTAGAGATCTGCTTTGCGTGGTCCGTGTGGGATCTTCGGAGAGTGAGAGCTTCAGTGATGTTTTATAAGCCCCTTTGGGCACTATGTTGATGATATAGGTACCGCTGGCAGGCAGGGTTGGCAGTGTGCAATGCCCTCCAAATAGGGTGTAATCACCACAATTCTTCACCGATGTACCATCCGCAGTAGTGACCGATAATTGCAACAGGCTAAAATAACGGTTGCTTGCGTTGGTTTTCAGATCGCTAAGGCTGATTGACAGACTTTCTCCTTCCTTACCATTAAAACTATAGCGCCCGCGCTGTCCTACTCGAGCACCTGGAAAGAGCTGTGGGTTACCATCAGGGATAAGTTCACCAATAATCTCTTTAGAGAGAGTCAGTGTAAGGCCTGCCCTGTAAGATTTTCTTGGTATCACATTAACGGTATAGTTACCGCTATCGGGCAGTGGTGGCAGAGCACAGTTACCTCCTGTGAGGGTGTAAGCTCCGCACTCTTTAAAAGAGGTGCCATCCGGAGCTGTAACAGAGAGATCCACGACATCTATATATTGGTTCCCTGTATTGGTTTTTATATCTTCAATACCTAACCCCATCCGTTCACCTTTCAGGCCACTAAAGCGATAGCGTCCATTCTGTCCTTTACGATCACCAACAAAGACCTTTTGTTCACCATCAGCGAGTAATACTTCTGAAACATCTCTGGAAAGAGTCAGCGTCAGACCTGTCGTGTAAAAGCCTCTCGGCATAATATTAGCCGTATAGATGCCACTGACAGGCAGTAGTAGTAAGGAGCAAGAACTGCCGTGAAGAGTATAACTGCCACAATTTTTAACCACAGAACCATCCGGGGCTGTGACAGAGAAATCCCCCACACCCATATAGCCATTGTTTGTATTGGTTTTTACTTCATCAATACCCAATCCCAGTTGTTCACCCGCCTGAGCATAAAAGGTATAGCGACCATTTTGCCCTAACCGATCCCCTGGGAAGATTTGTGGTTCCCCATCAAGGTTCAACGTCCCGGTGATTTCTGTGGAAAGAGTCAGCGTCAGGGTTGCTCCATAATTTCCACCCGAACTCACCCGAACAGTATAAGTGCCACTGGCAGGCAATGCCGGAAGGGTACAACGGCCTCCTGATGTGCTGTAATAGCCACAATCTCCGATCATTCGTCCATCGGGTGTGTAAACATAGAGATACACACCGCCACTCCCTGTAGTAGTTTTCAACTCACTGATCCCCAGCCCAATACCTTCCCCTTCAACCCCCTCAACCAGCACCAGGGCAATTTTGCCATCGGCACCAATATCTGACAGTTTTTGTGACTCAGCATCGACAACCATACGTTGCACCAGTCCAATCTGGGCTGGTGTATACCCTTTTGGCGGAATAATAAAATCCTCGCTGCTGGTCGTAACACCATATGCCGTTTGAATTTGTATCGGGCCTGATCCAGCCTGACTTGGGACTCGCACCTCAATTTGCGTGGGCGTAATATGAGTCGTCTCGGCATAAATACCATTAAAACGGACTCTGCTAACACGCGGATCAAAATGTTTTCCATTAATTGTCACTTTTGTTCCCGCAAGACCTGTCGCCGGGGTAAAACTGCTTACCTGGAGCGAAGGAGTAAGAGCATCTTCCGTAATAGTAAAAGGATACAAACTACTGACCGTTGTTGCACCCACAGTGACGCTGATAACACCTGTTTCAGAGCCCGGAGGCACGCTCACTTGCAGGCGGTTGATCGCCGCCGCAGTCACGGTTGCGTTAACTCCATTGAATTTAACAGTGTTTTCCTCTGGAATCAGACTGAAACCAGAGCCACTAATGGTGACACTGCTATTAACAGGGCCTGCCTTTGGCATTAACTCGCCCAGCAGCAGGTTACCGGCTTTAGCGCTCTGGATAGCCGTCATATTATCTGATGAATCATAGTGGTACAGCGCGCCATTACCGGCATCATCGTTGACGCTGATCAGGCGGCCCAGTTCATCGTAGCCATAAAAAATATCGGCGCGTACCACCGTGGAGAAGAGCCAAAGCAGAGTGAATAACAGGCCGCAGAGGCGGCCCGTTAAACACGGCAAAGCTTTATCGGCACGATGGATCAGGTGCCGCGAAATCGTCGGGTTCATGATATTCCCTCATAGGATATGAGCTGTGATACCCAAAGGCTGGTCATCGATAACCAGCGCAGTCTATGGGTATACTCGTTTGTCAGTGAAATGTGCTATTTTTTACTTTTTGCTGGCAGAAGGGCTTTGAACTGTAGTTTCTGGTAAAACAGGGCTGGTTAAGGCGTGCAGAAAAGCAACCAGATCCTGCTTTTCATCCGGCGTTAAAATCAGTGGACGCCCCATGGATTCGCTGCGGTAATAGATTTCACGATCCACTGCCTCCTCCAGTGTGGCAAGGCTACCATCGTGCATATAGGGCGAAGTCAGAACGATATTACGCAAGGAGGGGGTTTTAAATTTACCGATATCCTGCGGATCCAAGGTGATCATAAACCGTCCGAGTGCTGCCATATCAGGATTGCTGACAATCCACGCCTCCCGCTGCACTTCCGTCGCCCCGATAACTTGCGCTGTCAGAACAGGTAGTTTGGGCACCAGACTATCAAAACCAATGGACATACTGTGGTACTCTCCATCTGTCAACAGTGCAGCATCTTTACCGATGCTATGGCAGGTATCACACTGGGCTGCACCACGAAACAGAGCCAAACCGCGCACCTGTTGCGGGGTTAAGGCTTGTTGGTCTCCCCCATAGAGATAGCGATCAAACGGACTGTCAGCCGCATTGAGTGTGCGCACATAGGCAGTCAGTGCTTCACTAATATGGGTTTTATTAATGGTCTCCGCTGTCTGAGCAAACGCCTGTTGCAACAGGGGCTGGTACTGCGCATCCTGCCTGATCAGTTGCAACAAAGCGGTAATATCTTTAACGCCATGCTCGTTAGGATTAAAGAAAGGATCGAGAACCTGCTCTTGCAGCGAAGCACGTCGCCCATCCCAGAACTGCTCCTGGTTGTAACCCGCATTAATAATAGAGGGGGTTTTACGGCTACCTTTGCGTCCATAGATACCTTCAGCAACGGCGCGGTTGTCAGTAAAAGCCTGTTGTGGAATATGGCAACTGGCACAAGAGATCTGTCCATTACCACTCAATTGAGTATCGAAAAACAGCTTCTTTCCCAGTTTGATTTTTTCCCCATGACGGCCCCCTTCTGCGGGGGCGGGCATGGGTGGTAAACCCAGTAGCGGTGAAGCACTGTTTTGCGCTTCTGAGGCCAATGCCGAGGTCACAAAAAGTACAGAACAGAGGATAAAAATAGATTTCAGGTAAAGAGACATCGCATCCACCCTGATGGTTGATAAGATTGTGTATAAAAGTGGCAGATAACAAAAAACCCTGTAACGTTGTTGCGCTACAGGGTTTTTGTTTTATTGATTAAATTATGTAATAGTATAAAAAACAAATAATAAGTTCATAATATGCTTATCATCATAACAAATAATCAGATAGAGTCAACACCTTTTAGGTGTTAACTTGACCCTCAACCAATTCCCCCACCGGCACGCAAGAACAGAACAAATTGCGATCGCCGTAAACATCATCCAGCCGTTTTACTGTCGGCCAGTATTTGTTATCACGCACCGCCTGGGTTGGGAAAGCCGCCAGTTCGCGGCTATAGGGGTGTGTCCACTCGCACAGCAGATCCTGCTGAGTATGAGGGGCGTTGACCAGCGGATTGTCCTGTAGCGACCACTCACCCGAAGCAACCCGATCGGCCTCCTGCTTGATCTGCAGCATCGCATCAATAAAGCGATCCAGTTCGACCTGGCTCTCGGATTCCGTCGGCTCAACCATCAGGGTGCCCGCCACCGGGAAGGACATGGTGGGCGCATGGAAACCATAATCCATCAGGCGCTTGGCAATATCCATCTCGCTAATGCCTGTCGCCTCTTTCAGTGGCCGAATATCGAGAATACATTCATGAGCCACCCAGCCCTGCTCGCCGGTATAGAGGATGGGATAGGCATCCCGCAGACGCGCAGCAATATAGTTGGCGTTGAGAATGGCAACCTCACTGGCGCGACGTAACCCCTGTGCACCCATCATTCTGATATACATCCAGGTAATAGGCAGAATAGAAGCGCTACCAAAAGGCGCAGCAGAGACGGCACCCTCACGGGTCAGCATCTCAGGTACATTCACCACACTGTGCCCTGGAACAAAAGGCGCCAGGTGAGATTTAACGCCGATCGGCCCCATTCCCGGTCCACCACCACCATGGGGAATGCTAAAGGTTTTATGCAGGTTCAGGTGCGATACATCCGCGCCGATATATCCCGGCGTGGTTAATCCCACCTGAGCATTCATATTGGCCCCATCCAGATAGACCTGGCCGCCAAACTGATGCACTATCTGGCACACCTCACGGATACTCTGCTCATACACGCCGTGGGTGGAGGGATAGGTCACCATAATACAGGAGAGTTTATCCCCTGCCGCCTGCGCTTTGCTGTGCAGATCATGCAGATCGATATTCCCCTGCTTATCACAGGCGACCACCACAATCTCCAGACCCACCATTTGCGCCGAAGCAGGGTTAGTCCCATGGGCTGAGCTGGGTATCAGGCAAACGGAGCGCTGCCCCTCTCCCTTGCTCTCCTGGTAGCGACGAATCGCCAGCAGACCGGCATACTCGCCCTGAGCGCCAGAGTTGGGTTGCAGACAAACGGCATCATAGCCGGTCAACAGTGCCAGCCAGTCGCTGAGTTGGGCCAGCATGGTCAGATAGCCCTTAGCCTGTTGTGGCGGGCAGAAGGGGTGCAGCGAGGCAAACTCCGGCCAGGTGATCGGTATCATCTCGGCGGCAGCGTTGAGTTTCATGGTACAGGAACCCAGGGGGATCATGGCCTGATCCAACGCCAGATCCTTACGCGCCAGACGATGCAGATAACGCATCATCTCGGTTTCGCTGTGATAGCTGTTAAACACCGGATGGGTCAGGATCGGCGTGCTACGCTGTAATTCTACAGGAATCACCGCCTCCCCCTGACAAACCTGGCTGTCCAGGGTCTCGATATCCAGCCCATGTCCGCTTCCCAGCAGGATTTCGAACAGTTCCAGGATATCGCTGTCTCGGGTGGTTTCATCCAGGGTGATACCAATAGCTTCTGGTAAATCAGCCCGCAGGTTAATGCCATACTCCAGCGCTCTTTGCAGCAGTTGCTGTTTATCGTCGGTCACTATCGTCAGGGTATCGAACCAGCGCTGATGTTGCAGCGTACAACCCCGCTGCTGTAAACCCAGTGCCAGAATAGAGGTCAGTCGGTGGATGCGCTGAGCGATGCGCTGTAACCCTTCTGGTCCATGATACACCGCATAAAAACCGGCCATATTGGCCAGCAGAACCTGCGAAGTACAAATATTAGAGTTGGCTTTCTCACGGCGGATATGCTGTTCCCGTGTCTGCATCGCGAGACGCATAGCCACATTGCCTGCTGCATCGCGGGATACGCCAATAATCCGTCCGGGCATCGTCCGTTTATACTCATCCCGCGTGGCAAAAAACGCGGCATGGGGGCCGCCATAGCCCATGGGTACCCCAAAACGTTGGGAGGAGCCAAAGACCACATCAGCACCCAGTTTACCGGGTGCTTCCAGCAGCACCAGTGACATAATATCTGCCGCCATACAGCAGATAACCCCACGCTGCTTAAGTTGGCTCATCAACGCGCGGTAATCATGTAACTCACCGCTGGTACCGCAATACTGGAACAGAGCACCGAACAGATTTTCCTGCTCAGGTGCCATCTCAGCTGGTCCGATAATCAGCTCAAAGCCAAAATAACCGGCGCGGGTTTTCACCACATCCAGGGTTTGCGGATGTACATCATCAGCAACAAAAAAACGGGTCGCCTTCTTATTTTTACAGCTGCGGTGCGCCATCGCCATGGCTTCTGCCGCAGCAGTACCTTCATCCAGCAGCGAGGCGGAAGCCAGTTCCAGACCCGTCAGATCAAGTGTCATCTGCTGAAAATTGAGTAATGCCTCAAGACGACCCTGAGAGATCTCCGGCTGATAGGGGGTGTAAGCCGTATACCAACCCGGATTTTCCA
The DNA here is from genome assembly GCA_051651345.1 of Enterobacteriaceae bacterium. GTDB lineage: Bacteria > Pseudomonadota > Gammaproteobacteria > Enterobacterales > JBOFSC01 > JBOFSC01. The sequence goes on along the minus strand of JBOFSC010000662.1, from coordinate 2,207 downwards.
GAACATTACGTAAAATAACCGGTGGCAGGAAAGTGCCGGTATATCCCATACCAATATAAGAGCGATAACACTGATTCTGTCTCGCTATCTCCAGCAATTCCTGTAATGCCTGCTGCTCTGTAGCGGCCTCTCCCACTGCGGGCGGCGCAGGCAGCTGAATATCTGCAGGGACTATCTGTTCCATCAGTTCGGCAAGTGATTTGACCCCTAATCTGGACAGCATCGCATGTTGCTGTTGCAGGGAGGGGCCGATGTGACGCGCAATAAACGCAGTATCATCCTGTAACTGACTCAATGACAACATGGTACGATCCTTTAAAACGGTTCAGACCTCTAAAAGAATTCAGCCCTTGCCCTGGCAAGGGCGAGGGGATTACTCTTCTTCTTCAATGGCGGCCTGATAATCAGCCGCATCCAGCAACTCTTTAAACTCTGTTTCGTCCGTTGCCCGGATACGGAACAACCAGCCCTCATCGTAGGGATCGCTGTTCACCAGCTCTGGTGTCGCTTCCAGCGCCTCATTGATCTCAATGATTTCACCACTGAGCGGGGCATAGATATCTGAGGCTGCTTTCACAGACTCAACAACAGCGCACTCATCACCACAGGTGACAATATCTCCCACATCGGGTAAATCAACAAAAACCATATCACCCAATAACTGCTGGGCATGGTCGGTAATTCCAATGCTGTATTCACCATTGCCCTCTGCCCGGACCCATTCATGAGAGCTACTATATCGTAATTCAGTTGGCAGATTACTCATTGCCATCTCCTTTCATACTATTTTGTCTGTTGTAAGTTAATATCATCATGGTGGCATGCCACCGTTGCTCAAAAAAATCAGATCGCCTTTCCGTTGCGGACAAACGCCGGTTTAGTCACTTTGACAGGCATATGACGATTGCGCAATATGACCGTGGCCTCGGTGCCAATACCTTGTGGAACACGGGCCAGCGCAATACTGCATCCCAGGGTCGGCGAGAATGAACCACTGGTAATCACACCGGTCTGTTCCTGCCCCGCACTGTCGATAAAGTTAACCGTCAGGCCGCTGCGCAGCACGCCTTTATCCTGCATGATCAGGCCCACCAGCTTCTCTGTTCCGTGCTGGCGCTGAACCTCCAGGGCTTTGCGACCGATAAACTCCCGCTCCTGCGGTTGCCAGGAGACAGTCCAGCCCATATTGGCTGCCAGGGGAGAGACGGATTCGTCCATATCCAGACCGTACAGATTCATACCCGCCTCCAGACGCAGAGTATCTCTGGCGCCCAGACCACAGGGCTGGATCCCGGCCGAGAGCAGTCCCTGCCATAAAGCGGCGGCTTCTGCCTTCGGTACCATGATTTCGTAACCGTCTTCTCCGGTATAGCCTGTGGTGGCAATAAAGAGAGAGCCGCTTTGCACGCCATAGAAAGGTTTCAGAGCTGCGGCATCCTGTTGTTGCTGCGCCGTCAGTTGTGTCGCTGTCAGCTGTTTCGCTTGTGGCCCTTGAATGGCAATCAAAGCCATCTCAGTTTCAATCGTCAGATCAAGACCATAAGCTTCCCCCTGCTGTAATATCCAGGCAACATCTTTCTCTTTATTTGCGGCATTGCTGACCAGCCGATAGTGGTGGTCATCAAGATAGTAAGCGATTAGATCATCGATCACGCCCCCATCCGGGGTTAAGAATGGGCTGTATAACGCTTTACCGGGTTGGGTCAGTTTGTCTACATCATTGGTCAGCAGATAGCGTAAAAAATCACGTACCCGCTCACCTTTTAACTCCAGAATGGTCATATGGGAAACATCAAACATACCGGCATGCCGACGAACGGCATGATGTTCCTCCAGTTGTGATCCGTAGTGAAGCGGCAACATCCAGCCATGAAAATCAACCATCCGTGCGCCACACTGTACATGCTGCTCATAGAGCGGTGTGTGTTGTGCCATAGTATCCTCAAATGATCTCGTTAACAGCCAAGTTTACATTCTGTTAAACGTTAACATTGAATGGCCTTACTCTCCACTACTAAATCCACTTTATTGTGAGAGATTTTTAACATAGCAACAGCGCTCATGTTAAGTGTTTTTTAACATGGCGAAATGGTTCAGATTTATGTTGCAACCACCAGGGAGATAAATCCCCCATCCCCATGGCCTGGTGCACCAGAAGGGATTTGAGTCCCGGTATCTGGTTGCCGATGCGCAGACCGCTATCACGC
>JBOFSC010000661.1:0-15340 GCA_051651345.1 Enterobacteriaceae bacterium | reverse complement strand
CGATGGATTCGATCCCAATCCACGCTCCCGCGAAGTGTTCAACTTCCATCGCCCGGAAACGCTCGCCCGGTGGCTGAAAGAACCCAAAAGCCTGCGGGGGCGTTTGCAGGATTTCCCCCCCTCTGATTAACGAAGGTCTGCGTGATTGCCAGATTACCGCCATCACCAACCTTGAAGCCTCCTTCAAACAAGACAAGCCGCGCGCGTTGATACAGATGGCCACTGGCTCTGGTAAGACCTTTACCGCGATTACGGCCAGTTATCGCCTGTTACGCGAGCCTGTCAGCGTCAATCGCATTTTATTCCTGGTTGATACCAAAAACCTGGGAGAGCAGGCCGAACAAGAATTTATGAGCTTCGTCCCGAATGACGATAATCGCAAATTCACCGAGCTCTACACCGTTCAGCGCCTGAAGAATCAATATATCGCCAAAGATGCTCAGGTGTGTATCAGCACCATCCAGCGCATGTATTCCATTTTAAAAGAGGAGCCGCTGGAGGACTACCTTGAAGAGCAAAACCCGGCGGAGCAATTGACCAGGCCAAAAGAACCGCTGCCGGTGGTCTACAACGCAAAGATTCCCCCTGAGTTTTTTGATGTGATCATCATTGATGAATGCCATCGCTCTATCTATAACTTGTGGCGCCAGGTGCTGGAGTATTTTGATGCTTATCTGGTCGGCTTAACCGCCACGCCGGATAACCGCACCTATGGCTTCTTCCGCAAGAACGTGGTCAGTGAATATGACCACGAAAAAGCCGTGGCCGATGGGGTTAACGTCGGTAATGAAATCTTTGTGATTGAAACGGAAAAGAGCAAACAAGGCGGCAAGATTGAGGCGAAACAGCAGGTCGAAAAGCGCGAACGTACCACCCGGCGCAAGCGCTGGGAACAGCAGGATGAGGAGGAGATCTACAGCGCCAGGCAGCTCGACCGTGATATTGTTAACCCTGACCAAATTCGCACGGTTATCCGAACCTTCAGGGATGCGCTGCCCACCATTTTCCCTGGGCGCACAGAGGTGCCCAAAACCCTGATTTTTGCCAAAACCGACAGTCACGCCGATGATATCATTCAAACCGTGCGCGAAGAGTTTGGTGAAAGTAATCAGTTCTGCAAAAAGATCACCTACCGCGCCGCCAATGACAAAACCGACGACGAAGGCAAAGTGATTGAAAAAGGGGAAGAGCCGAAATCCGTCCTCGCCCAGTTCCGCAACGATTACTCCCCGCGTATTGCCGTCACCGTCGATATGATTGCTACCGGTACCGACGTGAAGGCACTGGAATGCCTGTTGTTTATGCGCGATGTGAAAAGCAAAAACTACTTCGAGCAAATGAAGGGGCGAGGCACCCGTACACTGGATAAAGATAGCCTGCAAAAGGTCACGCCTTCCGCCCAGAGCGCTAAAACCCACTATGTGATTGTCGATGCCATTGGTGTTACCAGGTCCATCAAAACCGCCAGTCAACCCCTGATCACCAAACCCGGCGTAGCGTTGAAAGATCTGGCCATGGGCGTGATGATGGGGGCCAGCGATAGTGATACCGTCTCTTCGCTGGCGGGGCGTTTGGCACGGCTCGATAAACAACTGGATGATAAAGAACGGGCCCGAATCGCCGAAAAGGCCGGAGGTAAGCCGCTATTGATGATTGTGGGAGAACTCTTCAACGCCATCGACGGTGACCGCATAGAGCAAAAAGCGCTGGAAATCATCGGTCAGCCGGTCGGTACTGATCCCGGAGACGATGCTCGCAACAAGGCCCAGCAACAACTGGTCAGCGAGGTGGCGAATGTGTTTAACGGTGAATTGATTGAGCTGATTGATTCAATTCGTCGCGATAAAGAACAAACCATCGTGCATGATGATCTGGACAGCGTCATCAAAGCCGAATGGGATGGTGAAACCAACGAAAACGCCAGGGTACTTAGCCAGGAGTTTGCCGACTATTTACATGAGCACGCCGACGAGATTGATGCGCTCGACATCTATTTCCATACGCCAGCGCGCAGAGCTGAGGTAACCTACCCGCAAATCAAAGCCCTGTTGGAAAAGCTCAAGCAGGAGAGACCGAAACTGGCCCCGTTACGCATCTGGCAGGCCTATGCCCATTTGGATAACTATACGGGTGAAAACCCGCTAAGCGAACTCACGGCTTTGGTGGCGCTGATTCGTCGGGTATGTGGACTGGACAACAAAATCACTTCTTTTAATAATACCGTAAGAAAGAATTTTCAGGATTGGATTATGAGGTACCACGCCGGTGGCAGTAACAAGTTTAATGAACAGCAGATGCAATGGCTGCACGCCATCCGCGACCATATCGCCAGCTCCTGCCATTTTGAACGCGAGGATCTGGATATGACGCCCTTTGATGCCAAAGGCGGTTTGATGGGCATGTACCAGCAGTTTGGCGATAAGATGGATTGGGTGATTGAGGAGATAAATCGGGAGCTGGTGGCGTGATGGACAGCAATAATTATCCGTCGAATTGGACAGTTGCAAGGCTAGAGAATGTTTGTGAGATATTGGATTCAAAACGAATTCCAGTAAATAACTCTGAAAGAAATGAACGGATAGCCGGGGAAAACGAATCTGAGCTATATCCTTACTATGGCGCAACCGGACAAGTTGGACTAATTGATGATTTTATTTTCGAAGGAGAGCATGTCCTGGTAGGTGAAGATGGGGCTCCATTTTTAGACCCGACTAAGCAGAAGGCCTACATAGTAAATGGTAGATTTTGGGTAAATAACCATGCACATATATTGTTAGCGCACACATCAAATAAGTTTCTTTGCCATTATTTAAATTTATTCAATTATTCAGACTTCGTTACAGGAACAACACGACTCAAGCTAAATCAAGCTCTATTGAAGAATATTCCAGTCCCACTGCCTCCTCTCAACGAACAAAAACGCATCGTTGCCAAAATCGAAGAACTGTTCTCCGAGCTGGATAATGGCATTGTTGCGCTGAAAACCGCTCGTGAGCAACTCAAGGTTTACCGCCAGGCTGTGCTTAAACACGCCTTTGAAGGCAAACTCACTGCTCAGTGGCGTGAAGAAAATAAAGATAAGCTGGAATCACCCGAACAACTCCTCACCCGCATCCAACAAGAACGCGAAGCCCGCTACCAGCAACAATTGGAAGAGTGGAAAGCTGCGGTTAAAGCGTGGGAAGCCAATGGCAAAGATGGGAAAAAGCCGGGTAAGCCAAAAAAATATAAACCGACTCCATTAATAAAAGAGTTAGCCGAATCTAACCCCACTATTCCCAATAGCTGGAAGCGGGTCAGCTTCAGCGAATTATTGTTTTCAATCCGAGGTGGAACTACTGTTCCCCCAATAGATACACCAACGGAATTACCAATATTAAGGTCAAGCAGCATTAGAGCTTGGCGGCTTAATTTAGAAGACATCCGCTATCTACCAGAAGATTCAAAAATAAGCGATGACGACTACCTAAACTTTTCAGACCTATTATTCAGTCGATTAAATGGCACTCTTGAGTTTGTTGGTGTTTGCGCATCTGTGCCATCCGTGATTCCACAAAACTTACTTTATCCAGATCGTTTGTACTGTGCAAAGTTAATCGATGCAGACATGGCGAAGTTTTGTGAATATTACTTTTCCAATCCAGTTGTTCGTAGAAATATTGAAAAAAAGGCAAAGTCGACTGCGGGGCATAAGAGGATTTCAATTCCCGATGTCAGCGAGCAACCCATTCCAATTTTGGACAAAGCCGAGATAGGAGAGTTAGTAAATTCACTATCAGAAAAATTTTCTTTTGTGGACAAGCTGCAAGAAGAGATAGAAAAATCATTATCAGAATCTGAAACCCTACGCCAATCCATCCTAAAAAAAGCCTTCTCCGGCCAACTGGTGCCGCAAGATCCCAACGATGAACCCGCCAGTGAGCTGCTGGCGCGTATTCAGGCGGAAAAGACGGCGGAAAAAGCTAAGCAAAAAGCCTCTGCCAAACCTAAAGCTGCCGGAAAGCCAGGCACCAGGCCGAGCCGCAAGCCCAAAGCGACCGCCTGATGTTTTTGATCGTGATCGCCCACCAGGAAAGGTACAATGCACCATACTTAGACTCAGGAGGACTCCATTATGGCCAGTGCAGACCAATTGAAGGCACTACTCCAGTCTCATCTGGAGGGCGACGATAACCGTTTTTACTCCGTTGCCATGCAGGTGGCGGCTCATGAGGCCAGGCGTGGCCATGGTAAGCTGGCTGAGGAGCTACGTGCGCTGGTGGATCAAGCAAAATCTCGCCGAACGGTCATGCCAGAAAGCAAAACGGTACCCATTTGCCAGCCAAGGGGCGAACTGGCTAACCTGCTGAGTGTGAGTTACCCCAAGTCTCGCTTGGACGATATGGTGCTAAATAGTGAACTTTCCCAACAGTTGCAGCGGATTATTCGCGAGCAGCGCCACGCGGCAGAAATTTTGTCGCACGGGTTGTCCCCCAGGCGAAAACTGCTGTTAGTCGGCCCGCCGGGTACCGGCAAAACCATGACAGCATCGGTGCTGGCTGGCGAGTTGGGTCTGCCGTTGTTCCAGGTGCGACTCGATGGTTTGATCACCAAGTTTATGGGCGAAACGGCCGCCAAGCTGCGGCAGATTTTTGAATCCACTCACCAGGCACGCGGTGTCTATTTCTTTGATGAGTTTGATGCCATCGGCTCCCAACGTGGTTTGTCAAACGATGTGGGCGAAGTGCGGCGTATTCTCAACAGCTTTTTGCAAATGATCGAGCAGGATGATTCCCACAGTTTGATCATCGGTGCCACCAATCACCCGGATATTCTGGATAACGCCCTGTTCCGCCGTTTTGATGATCTGCTGCATTACGAACTCCCCGATGAAGCACATATCGCCAGTGTACTGAAGTCACGTTTGTCACGTATGGCCGTGAAGAATACCTCCTGGAAACGTTTGGCAATGCAAGCGCTTGGCTTGAGCTATGCGGAACTCACGCGCGCTGCGGATGAAGTATTGAAAACTGCGCTGATTGAGCGAGCAGAAAAAATATCAGAAAAAGATATTTTTCAAGCACTGGAAGAACGCCTGAGGCTTTCCAACCGATTAATTATGAACAGTTAAGGATAAGGTCATCGCATGGCGAATAGGGAGCCGAAGCATCACCCGCATTTTATTTTTCAAAATAGCGCCCGGGCTGAAAATTTTGCTTATGCAGGAGGCGGTGGCAGTGGTAAACAGATACCCGACAGAGACAGGAGAACACATGGCGGCGCTCTGCTGGGTAAGATCCAGCAGTTGAAGTCTGTGCTGGCCGAAGCAGTGCAACAGCAACGACAAGCGGGTGTCGAAGAAGGAATCGGCCTGCAAATTGAATTTGAAAGCTTCCCCGATGTTGAACTGGCTTTTGAATCCCTTGCCCGAGAAAGCTCGGGCATTGAACTGCGAAATGTACGCCAGGAGGGTAATAAAACCTTTGCCACGGTATTTGTACCGGAGGGAAAGCTCGGCGTTTTTGAGAAACTTATCATCAATTATCTGGATGAAAGTAAGGACAAAAAAAAAGGCCCTGCCAATAGCCCATTGCTGAATGCGATTGCAAATATTCGTGCGGCCACCTTGCAAGCCCTGTGGACCGACTCCCCTGACGCCATGCCAATCGCAGACGAAGAACAGCTATGGTGGGAGGTCTGGTTGCCGGCTCGCGGTGATCAACAAGGGCGGGTGAATCAATTTAGAGAAATGGCTGGTGGACTTAACTTTCGTATTGCACCCGGCGTGCTTTACTTTCCGGAGCGCTCTGTGCTGCTGGCTTATGGTTCAGTTGGTCAGATGAAGCGCTCTATGATGACCTTAAACAGCATCGCCGAGTTGCGCCGCGCCAAGGAAACCGCTGAGTTTTTTGATGCATTACCGCCACAAGAGCAACCGGAATGGGTGAATGAGCTTAACGCGCGCTTAGCACTGCCCGCTGACGGTGAAAAAGGTGTGCCCTATGTCTGCCTGCTTGATACAGGGGTAAATCATGAGCACCCGTTATTACAACAGGCTATTGCTAATGCTGATAAACATAGCGTTAAACCCGACTGGGGTGTCGATGATAACGGGGGGCATGGTACCGAAATGGCGGGCCTTGCCCTGTTAGGCAATCTCACCGAAGCACTGTCTAACCAAGTGCCGATCACTATTTCGCATCGCCTGGAATCTGTTAAATTACTTCCAGAGGATGGGGCCAATGGTAATGATGCCATTTTGCATGGCCACCTGACAGCCGAGGCGGTCGCTCGGCCAATCGTCACTGCGCCAGAGCGCAAACGGGTTTTCAGCATGGCGATTACCGCCAGAGACAATCGAGATCGTGGCCGCCCTTCTGCCTGGTCGGCCACCATAGACCGACTTGCCTGTGATGCAGATGAGCAAGCTGAGGTACCCCAATTATTTGTTATCTCTGCCGGTAACCTTAAAGACCCTAACGCCTGGATGGAGTACCCGCACAGTAATACGACCGATGGTATTCATGACCCGGCACAAGCATGGAATGCATTGACTGTCGGCGCAATGACCTACCTGGCAAACATAACGGAAGCAGATGCGCAGCACTATTCACCTGTTGCAGCCGTTGGCGATTTAAGCCCTTTTAGTACCACGTCGCAAACGTGGCAAGCACATTGGCCTTTAAAGCCTGATGTGGTGTTTGAAGGCGGCAATGTCGCTCAAGATGGGCTTGGTGCCGCCTGGATGCCAAGCTTAAGTCTGTTAACCACCCATGCAAAACCGACGGAACGTCTGTTTACCACCAGCAATGCCACCAGTGCTGCATCAGCCCTTTGTGCACGGATGGCCGCACAGTTGATGGCCAGGTACCCGAACCTATGGCCGGAAAGTATACGCGGTTTAATCGTGCATTCAGCGCAGTGGACCGATGCCATGAAGCGTATGTTTCTGCCTGCTAAAGGGGAAATAACCAAAGTAAAATCAACGGAATTAGTAAGGCATTGTGGGTTTGGTGAGCCAAGCCTCGACAGAGCCATGTGGAGTGCAGATAACTCATTGACCCTAATTTGTGAAGAGTTTTTACATCCGTTCAAACGCGAAAAAGGAAAAGCTCCTACGCTACGGCAGATGAATCTACACCGCCTGCCATGGCCATTAGCCGAGCTTGAAGCACTGGGTGAAACGCAGGTAGAAATGCGGGTCACCCTCTCTTATTTTATTGAACCCAACCCTTCCGCCCGCGGTGTTACCTCGCGCTATAGGTATGAATCCCACGGCCTTCGTTTTGACGTTAAACGCCCGCTGGAAAGCGAAGATGCCTTCCGAGCCCGCATCAATGCGGCGGCCAGAGACGATAACGAGCGTGTGAAGAGAACCGACAATGACCCGAACTGGCTGATTGGCAAAAACAACCGACATAAAGGCTCCCTGCATTCAGACATCTGGCGTGGCAGTGCAGCAGATCTGGCAAGTCGTGGCGCTATTGCGGTTTACCCATCATCTGGCTGGTGGAGAACAAGACCCGCACTCGAACGGTACAATCAGAGAGTCAGGTACTCTTTGCTCATATCTATTAAGGCACCCGATGTTGACGTGGATTTATACACCCCGATTGCTAACCAGATTAACGTGCCGGTTGTTATCGAATAATTGATTTAATTGGCGTTGATACCAATAAAAATAGAGTGGAAAATATGAACACATCAACCATCATCTCCAGAGTCTGGAGTTTCTGCACCACGCTACGCGATGACGGTGTGGGCTATGGCGACTATCTTGAACAACTCACCTATCTTATCTTTCTGAAAATGGCGGATGAGTACGCCAAACCACCTTACTCACGGGATGTGGGCATTCCTGCAAAATACAACTGGCAGGCATTGACCCGCAAGAAAGGGGCGGAGCTTGAGGTACTTTATGTTGAGCTGCTAAGGGAGTTGGGTAAGCAGAAAGGCATGCTTGGCCAGATTTTCACCAAAGCGCAAAATAAGATTCAAGACCCCGCCAAATTGTACCGCCTGATCGATATGATCGACAGCACCCAGTGGATTATGATGGGCGCGGATATTAAGGGCGATATCTACGAAGGGCTGCTGGAGAAGAACGCGGAAGATACTAAGTCGGGTGCCGGTCAGTACTTCACGCCCAGGGCGTTGATTCGGGCAATGGTAGAGTGCGTTCGACCACAACCCGGAAAAACTATCGCCGATCCTGCCTGTGGTACAGGCGGATTCTTCCTGGCCGCCTATGACTTTTTAACCCATCCAGAAAACTACGCGCTCGACAAAGCGCAAAAGCAGTTTTTGAAGTACAGCACTTTCTATGGCAACGAAATTGTCGCTAATACCCGCCGCCTCTGTTTGATGAATATGTTTCTGCATAACATCGGTGAAATTGATGGAGACAGCCAGGTTTCCCCTAATGATGCACTGATCGCGGCCAGCCCCGTTAGCGTGGATTACGTGCTCGCCAATCCCCCTTTCGGCAAGAAAAGCTCAATGAGCTTTACCAACGAAGAGGGTGAGCAGGAAACCGACGAGCTGACCTATAACCGACAAGACTTTTGGGCTACGACATCCAACAAACAGCTTAACTTCGTCCAGCATATTCGTAGCATGTTAAAAACGACCGGCAAAGCCGCCGTGGTGGTACCGGATAACGTCCTGTTTGAGGGCGGTGCGGGGGAAACAATCCGCAAAAAGCTGCTGGAAAACACCACCCTGCATACCATTTTGCGTTTACCTACCGGGATCTTCTACGCACAGGGTGTTAAGGCAAACGTGTTATTTTTCGATAACCAGCCGGCCAGCCCCAATGCGTGGACGAAAGCCGTGTGGTTCTACGATTACCGTACCAACATTCATCATACCCTGAAGAAAAAGCCCATGCGTTTTGAGGATTTGGCGGATTTTGTCGAGTGCTACAACCCGAAAAGCCCGAACAAACGCAAAGAGACATGGCACCCAGAGAAAAACCCAGAAGGTCGCTGGCGGAAATACAGCGTTGATGAATTACTGGCGCGCGATAAGACCAGTCTGGATATTTTCTGGCTCAAAGACAAAAGCCTGACCGATCTGGATAACTTGCCTGAACCCGATGATCTCGCAGAGGAAATTATCGAAAACCTGGAGGCTGGATTGAACAGCTTTCGGGCAGTGCTTAACGGTCTGTCTGAAAAATAAGTCGCGTGACGATTCATATGTTACTGGCAGGGTACTGCCAGTGCCCTGCCAGTAACATTCAATAAACCTACGCAGTATGTGGCTCACCGCCCTGCAGGATCTCGAAAAGCGCTATTAGCGGGTATCTCCCCCTGATATTTCTCTATTTGCACCTGCGCCATATGACCACAATTACCCTGCGCGAGACTGGAGGATGGTCGGTCAAATGTCAGGCAGTTAACATTGCCATTTTTGCATAATGAGCCAGGTTGACCCGGTTGCAGAGGATCAAACCAGGCTCCCTCACTGATACACACCACCCCTGGACGGATATGTTCCGTTACGCAGGCTCCGACAAGCACCTGCCCACGGGCATTGAAGGCGCGAACCAGATCACCGTTATGGATCCCCCGCACCAGAGCATCATCGGGATGAATCAGAATGGGTTCTCGATCAGCCACAGCATGTTGTTGGCGTAAAGGCGTGTTATCCAGTTGCGAATGCAGACGAAAAGCGGAGTGCTGTGTATTCAGTGACAGGGGATATTGCTGAGCGATATCGCTGTGTTTCCATTCTACGGGCTCAAACCATTTCGGATGCCCAGCACAATCCGGATATTCCATCCTGGCGATAGTTGGGGAAAAAATCTCGATTTTTCCAGATGGGGTACGCAGTGGAGCTCCTTCAGGATCAGCGCGGAAATCAGCGTAGCGTACCCACTGTCGACTGGCCTCGGGGACAGGGAAGCGAATATAGCTGTTTGCATTCCAGAACTGAGAAAAATCAGGCAGGTCAATGTCTGCTTTGGCAGCTTGTTGCGCCATTTGCTGATACATTTGTTGCAGCCAGGCCATTTCATCTTTGTTCTCTGTAAATGCATCTTGTAATGCGAAGTGGGCGGCAATATCGCTGAAAATATCGAAATCATTGCGCGCTTCATACTGTGCAGGTACGCACTGGTGCATAGGAAAGATATAGCGCCGTGAATAGTCACCCCCCATATCCAGATCATTGCGTTCATAGCTGGTGGTTACTGGCAGCACGATATCGGCCTGTTGTGCGGTGGCCGTCCAGAAAGGGTCCTGAACAATCACCGTCTGGGGATGACGCCAGACCTGCAGCAAATTATTGGTGTCCTGATGGTGCTGAAAAGGGTTACCCCCTGCAATATAGATCAGCTTGATATCCGGATAGGTGACTTGACGACCATTAAAGTGAATAGTTTTACCCGGATTAGCCAGGCAATCCGCAATACGGGCTACCGGTATGGCGGGAGGCATATCTGCAGGAGCAGGCCCGGCTGACATTCCCGGGAGATTGGCTCCGCGTGCACTGGGGCTGCCTGCGGAAGAACTATGGTAAGCAAAGCCAAAGCCGCCGCCGGGCAGACCAATTTGTCCCAGCATGGCAGCCAGAGTTACCAGCATCCAGTGGGTCTGTTCGCCATGCTGTTGCCGCTGTATTCCCCAGCCCGCCATAATCATGGTGCGCTTGCCTGCCATCTCACGTGCCAGTTGCAAAATGGTATCGGCAGGAACGCCGCAGATCACTGATGCCCATGCAGCATCTTTAACCTGCCCATCCTCCTCACCCAACAGGTAAGGTAAAAATTGAGCAAATCCGCTGGTATAGCGCTGCAAAAAAGCGTTATCACAGAGGCGTTCACTATACAGGGTATGTGCCAGAGCCAGCATCAGGGCGACATCTGTATAGGCGTGGGGTGCTATCCACTGAGCGTTCAGTTCCTGGGCTGTGCTGTTATAAATAGGGTTGATACTGATAACGCGGGTCCCTTTGGCTTTCAGTGCGGCGAATCCCGCCTGACCTTCATGATCCGGGATAAACCAGCCAGTGTGCAGGGTGGTCAGGGCATTACTGCCCCACAGCACGATGAGCTCTGCATGTTCCACCACAGAGGGCCAGGCAGTTTGCTGTTGATAAACTTCAATATTGCCGACGACATGAGGCATGATTACCTGCGCGGCCCCGGTTGAGTAATCTCCCACATGGTGAGTAAACCCCCCCAGCAGATGCATCAGGCGATAGAGTAGTGTACGGCTATTGTGCAATTGGCCGACACTTTTCCAGCCATAAGAGCCTGCATGAATCGCCTGAGGGCCGAAATCATCACGGACACGCTGAAGCTCTTTAGCAATAAGGTCAATCGCTTGTGACCAGCTTACACGCACCCACTCATCAGCCCCCCGTAAATGGGTATGGCTTCTCGGACCGTGTCGCAGCCAGCTTTTACGGACCATGGGATATTTAATTCTGTTAGGGGCATAAACCTGAGCCGGTGCCATTTGGATAAGGGCATTAGGAGAGGGATCGTCTGCAACAGGTAACACATCAATAAAACGTTGCTTATCATCGATAATAGCTTCAAAAGCGCCCCAATGAGCGCCCGTTAAACGCCCTTTCCGAGCAGGGACCAGGTAAGGGGATGTCACGGTAGAGTGATTTTGGCGCTGGGTTCTCTTCATGATGTGGCCTGTAATTCTAGTGGGAACGATAACAATTATTAGTTAACATTATCACAACAGTGGGATAGATACTGCGATAATCTGTTTCCTCTTCTGCCGGAGCTTGTTTTGACTTATGCAACTATCGACTCTCAACCATCTGACGCTGAGCGATTACGTCAGGCAAATGTTGCAATCTGGCAGGAGAATAGCAGCGAAGGAAACTCTTTTTACTTCTGTGACCCGGACGGCCACCAGCTGGAGCTGCATGTTGGCACGCTGCAATCCCGCCTGCAACAGTGCCGGATTGCGCCCTATCAGGGCATGCGGTTTTTCTGAAGACAAAATTGAAAGGAAAGAGCTGCCGTGATTTTTTAACGGCAGCCGCTTGTTATTATGCCCTGGGTGGGGTTCCCTCAGCATTTGCAACGACAGCATCAATTTGGATCAATGCATCTTCTGGCAGCTCGGCAACGCCAACCGTTCTTCGGGCAGGGATCCCTCCCGGAAAGAATGTTGTGTAAACCTCATCCACTGCTTTAATGTCATCAATATTTTTAAGAAAAATATTCACTTTCACCACATCGTCCAGAATATGGTCAATGCTCTCCACAATCGCTTTCATGTTTTTCAGGCATTGTTCGGTTTGTTCTTTAATACCACCGGAGACTTTTTTGCCTGTTTCCGGATTGATTGGCAGTTGTGCAGAAAGGTGATTATAGTGAGAAAAAGCGACAGTTTGTGTCGACAACCTGCATACAGGCGCTTTTTGCGTATTGTTGGCTTCGATGATAAGTCCGTGTCTGTCTTCAATAGCCTGTGGCGGAGTACCATCACCATGAGACACGACAGCTTCAATTTGCACTTTGGCACCCATAGGTAAATCAGTGGCCACAATAACGGTGCGGGCAGGAACATAGGCGACGCTCCTGGCTATTGCTGAATCCGGGAAAAACCGGCGATAAGCTTTATTGACCGCATCGATATCCGCCAGATTTTTAACAAAAACAGTGGTTTTAACAATGTCATCAAAGGGAACATCGATACTTTCCAGAATGGCCTTGATGTTTTTTAAACACTGCTCAGTCTGCGCGTGTACACATTCAGCGACTATTCTCCCGGATTTGGGATCAACAGGTAATTGAGCTGAAATATTATTGTAATGGGAAAAAGAGACCGTCTGGGTCGACAAGGGATCGATTGGAGCATTAGCAGTATTATTAGCCAGCTTAATAAGATCGCCTGCCTGTGGTGCATTAGGAATAGTACCTTCACCATTTGAAATAAGCGCTTCAACCTGCACCAGAGCACCCAGCGGTAAATCGGTAACGGCAACGCTGGTACGTGTGGGTACATAGCCTGGGAAAAAGGTTTGATAAACAGCGTCAACAGCATCCATGTCTTTGATATTTTTAACAAATACAGTCAGCCTGACCACATCACTCATAACATGACCAATACTCTCTACAACCGCTCTGATATTGTCAAAGCACTGCTTAGCCTGTTCTTTGGCACCACCAGCGACGAGATTGCCCGTTTTGGGATCAACAGGTAATTGAGCGGAAAGATTGTTGTAGTGAGAGAAAGCGACGGTATGCGAATACGGTCCCAGATCTGTTGGTGCACTCTCCGTATTTCTTGCTAATACGGCATTATAATTGCTCATGTTGGTACTATCCTTATAAAGATATTATTTTATTTATATTTCAGCGATTGCACTGAAAATCTATCCTGATCACTTATGCCCAGAACGGGGATGAAGCGTAACGATATTACCTACATAAGAATTGAAAATACAAGTACTTTTTATGTGTGTATATGCCCATTATTGAGGTAAACCATAGGGACCAACACAGGGCATATAACAATTAATTATCGAGCGGATCAACATCCAGGGACCATTTCACTTTACGGGCAGTCGGCAGATTAGCAATGGAGGCCCTGGTTGCAGTGAGCAGATGCTGTAGTTTGCTTCTGGAACTGTGTTGCAGCAGCAGGTGCCAGCGAAAACGTCCTCCCCGCTTGGGTTGTAATGCTGGTACCGGGCCCAGTATCCATAGTTGTGTATCTTGTGTACTGTCAGTTTGCAGTAGCTCACGTACTTGCATTAAGAACGCCTGAGCCTGCTGATTATCGTGATCTTCTGCGCGCAGTAGCAGGTGATGAGTAAAAGGAGGCAGCAGCAGATGTTGCCGCTCGGCCAGCGTCTGTCGAGCAAATTGCGCGTAGCCTTGCGATAGTAGTGTTTGTAATAAAGGGTGTTCCGGATGATGGGTTTGTAACAGCACCTCTCCCCGTTTACCTGCCCGTCCCGCCCGGCCAGACACCTGAGTATAGAGTTGCGCGAAACGTTCCGCCGAGCGGAAATCCGCAGAAAATAGCGCGCCATCGACATCGACCAGCGCCACCAGCGTCACATCGGGGAAATGGTGCCCTTTTGCCAGCATTTGAGTGCCTATCAAAATACGTGCGCCGCCCTGATGTATCTCCTGTAAATAGTGCTCCAGAGTCCCTTTGCGGCTGGTGGTGTCGCGGTCGATACGCGTAATGGGGATATCGGGAAAAAGCTGGGCCATCTGCTGGGTCAGTTGTTCTGTACCTGTTCCAATGGGAAGCAGGTGAGTCGAGCCGCAAGAGGGGCACTGCCAGGGTACGGGGCGCTGTCCGTCACAATGGTGGCAGCGTAACTGACGTTGTTGCTGATGCAGGGTGTAATAGCGCTCGCAGCGCTGGCATTCTGCAATCCAGCCACACTCGTGACACATCAGAACCGGAGCATACCCCCGCCGATTAAGAAACAACATCACCTGATTATTGGCATCCAGGTGTTTTTTCATCCGTTGCAACAAAGGAGGAGCCAGACCGGCGGTTAATGGCATTCCTTTGAGATCAAGCAGATGATGTGCGGCGGGTTGCGCGCTGCCTGCCCGCTGTGTCAGGCTTAGCAGGCGGTATTTATTAATCTGCACATTATGCAGACTTTCCAGCGAGGGAGTCGCCGAGCCCAGTACCACGGGCACGTTCTCCAGTTGTCCGCGCAAAATAGCCAGATCGCGGGCATGATAGCGCCAGCCTTCCTGCTGTTTGTAGGAGTTATCATGCTCTTCATCGATAATGATGATGCCCAGGTGAGCAAACGGAGTAAACAGGGCTGAGCGGGTACCGATAACGATAGCCGTCTCACCTGCTTTGGCTCTGAGCCAGACAGCAAGGCGTTCGCTATCATTCAACCCGGAATGCAGCACATCGACGGGAACATTGAAGCGCTGGCGAAAACGGGCGATGGTTTGAGGAGTAAGACCAATTTCCGGCACCAGAACCAAAGCCTGCTGCTGTCGGGCCAGATGATGTTCCAGCAGGGTCAGATAGACCTCTGTTTTACCGGAGCCAGTGACGCCATCCAATAGCCAGACAGTAAAACGTTCTGCTTCACTTTTAATTGCCGCGATTGCAATGGCCTGTTCCGTATTAAGACGTAAACCGGATTCATTGGTGACAGTGCTACTATCCCAGAGCTGCACTACGGGCATCACCGTCTGTTCTTCCGCAAGGCCTTTCTGTATCAGCGCTTTTAGCGTAGCGGGAGCAATATCAAATTGTTTAAGTTGATGATGCCAGATGGGGGCTCTTAACAACGCCGCCAGTGCCTGCTGCTGTTTTGGCGCTCGTGACAGGCTTTGTATCGGCAGATTGATACCGTTTTCCGTCACCCGCCACTGTTTGAGGGGAGGGTTTTG